>JAJRPH010000334.1 GCA_024280875.1 Deltaproteobacteria bacterium
CAGACCCGGCCGGTTTGATCGTCAGGTGGTTGTCTCAATGCCGGATATCCGGGGAAGAAAAGCAATTATTGAAGTTTACATTAAAAAAACACCTCTTGATCCGGATGTGGATCCAAACGTTCTGGCCAAGGGAACACCGGGGTTTTCCGGAGCTGACTTGGAAAATATGGTCAACGAAGCCGCGTTAATTGCCGCCAAAAAAGGCAAGGAACGTTTGTTCATGGTTGATTTTGAGGACGCTAAAGATAAAATCGTCATGGGGCTGGAACGCAAATCAAAAATCATCAAAGACGATGACAAAAAAAATACTGCGTATCACGAAGGTGGCCACGCCATTGTTGCCCGGTTTCTGCCGGAAACGGATTCAATCAACAAAATCACCATTATCCCCCGCGGAAGGGCCGCCGGTGTCACATGGTTTCTACCGGAAGAAAGGGATTTTCAATATAAAGATCAACTTATTAGTGAACTGGCAGTTGCTATGGGCGGTCGTGTGGCCGAGGAACTGGTTTTTAACCGCATCAGCACCGGTGCATCCAATGATATTAAACAGGCGACCAATCTGGCAAGCTACATGGTCCGGGCATGGGGAATGAGCGAAGAACTCGGGCCGCTATCATATGCCAAGCAGGAAGAACAAATATTTTTAGGCAGGGAAATCTCCCAGCATCGGGATTATTCGGAAGCCACAGCCCAGAAGATTGACAATGAAATAGCCAAGCTGGTGAAAGGCAGCTACAAAAATGCCCGACATATCTTAGAGGAAAATGTTGATATTCTTCATAAACTCGCTGACCTGTTAATAGAAAAAGAGACTGTTTTGGGCAAAGAATTAGATGACCTGATATATGAAATGCGCCCGGGCATCACCATACCGGGGATAACACTAACATCATCAGACGATTCTACGACAGCATCCCCAGTAACCACGGATTAAAATAAAACAATTACAGATTCAAAATGATGACTAAAAAATTTAATCTGACTTGGGGGAACCATTGCCTGGAACTGGGGAAACACACCCGGATCATGGGGATACTGAACATTACTCCGGACTCATTTTCAGACGGCGGCAAATTTTTTGCTTTCGATACCGCCCTGGCGCAGGCGGAAAAAATGATAGCAGCCGGCGCGGATATTATTGATATCGGCGGTGAATCCAGCCGGCCTTTTTCCGAGCCTGTTTCGATTGATGAAGAAACCCGGCGTGTTATCCCGCTCATCGACTACCTGGCCAAAAAAATCTCTATTCCCATTTCCATTGACACAACAAAATCGATCATCGCCCGGAGGGCGGTCTCCGCAGGCGCATCCATCATAAATGATATCAGTGCATTAAGATTTGATCCCAACATAGCTGAAGTTGCGGCAAAAAACGATGTGCTGCTCATCCTGATGCATATGAAAGGCACTCCGTCAGACATGCAGGTGTCGCCCTCCTATGATGACCTGATAGGCGAGATTAAAGACTTCCTGAAGGATGCCATTTACCGGGCTGAAAAATCCGGTGTCTCAAAAAATAAAATCATCATCGATCCGGGCATTGGGTTTGGCAAAACAATAGCTCACAATCTTTTTTTAATTAATCATTTAGATGAGTTTCAGGAACTGAATGTTCCCGTCCTTTTGGGATCATCGCGGAAAGCCTTTATTCGCAAAATTCTGGTTCAAAAAGATAAGACGGAGCTTAAACCTGATCATCCGATGATCGAAACAGCAACACAGGCAACTGTAGCTGCCGGAGTCATGGGCGGCGCCCATATTGTTCGGGTTCATAATGTGCCCAATACCTTTGCGACGACCAAAACAGTTGATGCGATACGAAATTCAAGGAAACAATTATGCTTCTGGTAGTGGATGTCGGCAACACCCATACGGTAATCGGGTTATTTAAAAATGATACTTTAATTTGCGACTGGCGAATTCGTTCAGCCTCACGGATTACGGAAGACGAATTCAACATTGTTATTTCAAACCTTTTTCAAAGCCAAAAAATCAACCCGTCAGATATCCGCAAAACCATTATCTCCTGCGTAGTCCCTCCAATGATGAAAATACTGGATAATTATTGCGTAAAATACCTGGGGCATGACCCTTGCTGGATTACCGCCGAATCTGTACATATGCCGATTCTATATGACAACCCCGAAGAGGTCGGCGCAGACCGTCTGGTAAATGGCATCGCTGCCTATCATATTTACCGGACAAGCCTGGTTGTCATTGATTTCGGTACTGCCACAACATTTGATGTGATCACGGCCAGGGGAGAATATATGGGGGGCGCCATTGCTCCCGGAATCAGTATTGCTGCTGAAGCGTTATTTAAACGCGCATCCAAGCTTCCCAGAGTGGAGCTGTTTAATCCGCCGGAAACAGTCATAGGAAAAAATACCGTTCACAGTATGAAATCCGGGATTATCTATGGATACTCGGAAATGGTGGACGGAATGGTTCGTCGAATCAAAAAGGAAATGCCGGCAACGCCTGAGCCGAAAGTGATCGCAACCGGAGGCCTGGCGCCGTTAATGCAGAATATATCAGAGACCATTGAATCCGTTGAAACGGGATTAACGCTGGAGGGGTTAAAAATTATCAGTAAACAACTTTGACAAACTCGTAAAAAGTCAGATTCTGATGGCAAAGAAAAAAGATCCAAATTCGAGGCGCGCAAATCCTGAGTGATGATTTGTACTTAGCGTACCATGAAGAAACGAAGGATGTAGCGCAACAAAGAATTTGGACTTTTTACGAAGCCATCAACTTTGATGGCTTTTATATCATATCCATTGCGGATTCTATCTGCTGAATTTCTTTTTGGATCATTTCTTTTTCCGATTCCGGCAAACTCTCTTTATTTAATCTCATCTGCAATGCCAGCAGAATCATCTCCTGCCTGTATTCATTGCAGGTATACTTGTTCTGTTCACTCATTATGATAAAATTTAAACCAAGCCTAATTTTTTTGCACTGTCTTTGAATGCAGCATAAAACAAATCATATTCACTGATACCGCGGCTGAGTATTCTGTCAATACTTCCAATATCTTTGACATTAATTATTATATTAACACTCTTTAAAAATGCCGCCATATTATCCATGGTCGAATACCGCTGGGTCAGCAACCCCACAAAGAGATTGCGGCGCACATCCATGTTTAAACGCTCTACATACACCAAAAGACCGTTTGCAGCAGGATCACTGCCATCAAAAGTTTCATTGATCAGCATCAAATTAAATGTATGATATTTCATTTTTTTCAACGCATCCCGAACCGTTTCGGCGGTGGTCACGCTATAATCCATTATGCCCAGAACAATGTTAATCTGCTTTAATATCTCCGGATCATTCTCACAGACAAGCGCCGTGTTTCCTTCTTCTTCAAGAAAGTCAAAAGGTTTTTCACTGGCATCATAATCATCGCCACCCTCGTCAAAGTTGAATGGATCCGACTTCACAGTGTCTGCGGCAGTGCCGTTTTCAGAACGATTCCGTAAATCAATGGATATTTTGTTTTTACATTTCGGGCACCGTATGGAAGCTGCTTTGGCTTCCGGCAGCTTATCATCGGAAACGCTTAACTTGCTATTGCAATTATTACAAACAATCTCCATCTATTACACCCCGACCAATGATGATCTAAAAGATTAACGGCTTAATATGTAGATTTTTTCCCATAGCCCATATCAATTTCAAGCTTATCCATCTTGCTGGTTGATTCTCCCCTTGAGCTTTTTGCCAGATCAATCCCCCGCCCGACAATCGATCGGCGTGAAGCATACCCGATGGCGGTTTCTTCTGAAATCAGGCCTTTTTCAAACAAACCGACAATAAAATGATCAAAAGTTGACCAGCCAAACGCGGTGGATGCTTCCATCATGTCATAATAGGTTTTCCCTTCCGCTTCTCCGTGCAAAATGGAATTTTTTACCCGCAGACTGGTTCCCAGAATTTCAAATGCGGCCTCACGACCGCCGCCGACTTTTGGAAGAAGCCGCTGACAGACCACCCAGCGGAGTGTATCCGCCAGACGAATCCTGATCTGGTTTTCTTCTTCTGAGGCAAACATTCCCAGGATACGGTTGATTGTTTGCCCGGCATCGACGGTATGCAGAGTGGTAAATACCAGATGTCCGGTTTCAGCGGCCGACAAACCGATTTCAACGGTTTCCCGGTCCCTCATTTCGCCGACCAGAATAACTTTCGGGGCCTGTCGGAGCGCGGCGCGAAGCCCGGTTGCAAAAGAACTGAAATCTTTTCCAAGCTCCCGCTGGTTAAATGTGGCTTTCTTATGGGTATGAATATACTCTACCGGATCTTCAAGGGTGACAATGTGCACGGCTTTTTCTTTGTTGATCTCTGAGAGTAATGCTGCCAGCGAGGTGGTTTTGCCGGTCCCGGTGGCCCCGGTAAAAATCACGATCCCATTTTTTTCCCGGGCAATTTTATAAAATATTTCCGGAAGATTCATTTCTTTAATGGTCGGTACTTTTGTTTCAAGCTGACGGAGAACGATGGAATAATTCCCGGACTGGGAAAAAACATTCACCCTGAATCTGGCTTTTCCAGGCAGAGAATATGAAAGGTCACAAGAACCTTCTTTAAGCAGCGTCTCTACCAGTCGACGGTCTCTTCCGATCAGGTTTAAAGCAATTACTTCCGTTTGAAAGGGGGACAATGTTTTCAACGGCGGTTTCATGTCCACAGGCGTCAATTCACCGTAGGTTTCAACCTGAAGCGGTTTTCCCGCAGTAAAATTCAGATCCGACACGCTTTCATGGGAATCCAGCATTGCGGTCAAAATATAATCGGTTTCCGGCTTTTTCATATTTCCTTATTCCTTATTAACAAATTATAAATAAACACCATGAATAAGGTTTCTTATAAGATTCAGAGATCACTCTTAAGCTTCTGTAAAATCCGCAGGAGCAGATTTCAGTAATGGCCTGAATCTCTGCTTATCATTTGACTTGTTGTAACTGTCTTCGGCACTGATCCATCCCCGATTATACAGACTCATTATCGCATCGTCCAAGAGAATCATACCATATTTTTTACCGGTCTGCATCGAAGACGGGAGTTGATGTGTTTTTGATTCCCGGATCAGGTTTCTCACCGCCGGGGTGGCAATCAGTATTTCAAGCGCGGGACATCTTCCTTTTCGGTCAATTCGTTTAAATAAGACCTGTGCAATAACCGCCCGGATACTGTCCGCCAGGCCGGACCGAACTTGTGCCTGTTGTTCCGCCGGAAACACTTCGACCATACGGTCGACTGTTTTCATGGCACTTGACGTATGCAGTGTGGCAAACACCAGATGGCCGGTGGAGGCGGCCTCAATGGCAAGAGACATCGTTTCCAGGTCCCTCATTTCACCGACCAGAATGATATCCGGATCTTCTCGCAGCGCTCCTCTCAGCGCTGCGCTGAAATTCTTTGTATGTACGCCGATTTCCCGCTGATTCACAATGCAACCCTGACTTTCATGCACAAACTCGATCGGGTCTTCAACCGTGATAATATGGTCCTTGCGAACACGATTCGCTTCATCAATAACTGCCGCAAGGGTCGTCGATTTCCCGCTGCCGGTCGGCCCGGTTATGATTACCAGCCCCCTCGGCAGGGTTGCCAGTTTTGAAATTATCGGCGGAAGCCCCAACTGTTCACCCCCCATAATGTTGTTGGGGATCTGACGGAAAACCGCCCCCACTCCGTTTCTCTGCATAAAAAAATTTGCCCTGTACCTGGCAAGCCCAGGAATTTCATACCCGAAATCGACATCTCCGGTTTCTTCAAACACCTTGATTTTATCTTCAGGCGCAATTTCATATACCATGCTTCGAAGTTCATCGTTATCAAGGGGTTTATACTTGATTCTTTCAATTTCACCCCGAATCCTCAAGGCCGGCTGCTGCCCGGCCACCAGATGAAGGTCCGAAGCCCCTTGATCATTCATCAATTTAAAAAACGCATCAATTTTCGCCATGAACGGCTCCTGTTATCAAAGATATTCACCACTTTCAACGACGGGCAACTATATATAAAGATTATTTATATCTGCATAATCGGCTGATGGTCTTCAGTGGAAAATAGAACGTGTCATGATCAGGACAGTATCATCGACAACCGCAATAAACTGTCAACAATAAAAATTCTCAAAAAAACGACCCCTAAAAGCACAATTATCGGTGAAAAATCAATCCCGCCAAATGAAGAGGGGATCCTGCTCCTGATTTGATATAATAACGGCTCGCTTACCTGATTAATAAACCGGACGATTGGATTAAAGGGATCGGGGCGCACCCAGGATAAAATAGCATGCGCAATAACGATCCACATAAATAAAGTCAAACCGATATTGACGACTTCTGCCAGAGCCCTGATAAAATTAGCAAGTATAAACATATATGAACTTTCTAAACATAGACAAAAAAGGAACTAAATGCTTCTATCATCATTAAACATCAGTATATTAAATAAATTAAAAATTCGTTAGAAGTCAAGGCATTTCCATAATATTGAATAATGATTGACATTGATATGGTTAATCATGATATCACATTGAAGAAATTTTTCATAATAGTTATTCTGACCAAAAAGGATTTAAAATGTCGGAGCTTTTTCAAAAAATCGGTTTTATCGGTGCAGGCAATATGGGCCAGGCAATGATCGGGGCTTTGATTAAATCGGAATGTTCCGCACCTTCCGACCTGTTTGTCTGCGATGTAATAAAAAAACAGACAGATGCATTAAAAGAAACTTATGGAATAACGGTATTGCCAGACACCGGGGCCGTCATTTTAACCTGCGATGTGATCATTTTTGCCGTAAAACCCCAATCTGTTGACCAGGTATTATCTGAAATAGAAGCCGCAGCTGTTTTAAAAAAAACAACCGGTAAAAAAATTTTTATTTCCATTGCCGCCGGAACCCCCATGAAAAAATTTGAAGGATATATCTATGATGGCATCGAAGATGGCAGAAAGAGACAAATGCCGATCCTGCGAGTCATGCCAAATACCCCGGCGCTTGTTCTTTCAGGAATGTCCGGGCTTTGTGCCAATGAGTACGCCACCTCCGAAGACGTTAAGATCGCAAAAAAAATCCTATCCGCCATGGGCAAGGTCATTGAATGCCAGGAAAGCGAGATGGATGCCGTTACCGCCGTCTCCGGATCAGGCCCTGCTTATTGTTTCTATCTGGTGGAAGCGATGATTGAGGCCGCCATAAAACTTGGCATCTCGCCTGAAAATGCGGCTGAAATGACGGCTGCCACCCTGAAAGGCTCTATGATTTTACTCGAGCATCAATCAATTACAGCCAAAGAACTCCGGCAGAAGGTGACGTCTCCGGGTGGAACAACTGAAGCTGCAATAAAAGTATTAGATGATAATTCCGTAAAGCAGATTATAATTCAAGCGGTTATCGCTGCCGCACAAAGGTCCAAGGATCTCAGCGGTTAATCCTTTTTCAATTTTTATTTGATTTATTTAAATTAGTAATTAAAGTTGTATAATGTTTACTCAAACCATATCATACTCTGCCGCTTTTTTAGCCGGGCTCCTCTCTTTTATGATGCCATGTGTATTTCCTCTGATTCCGGCTTATTTTACGTTTATCACCGGATATTCCCTGGATGAATTAACCCGGGATACGTCTGCACAAATCCGAAAAAAAGTTTTTTTGTCGACCCTTGCCTTTGTCTCCGGTTTCTCTGTTCTGTTTATCGCTTTGGGGGCTTTAGCCGCAAGTTTTGGCGGGCTTTTTGGTCAGCATAAAGACATTATACGGATTATAGGCGGTGTTGTTGTTATCATTTTGGGAATTCATTTGACCGGCCTTTTTCGTATCCGGTTTTTAGACGTTGACAAAAGGGTCCATCTGCAAAAAAAACCGCTGCATTTTTTCGGGACGTTTATTGTCGGCATGGCTTTTGGCGCCGGGTGGAGTTCATGCACCGGTCCCATGCTCGGTTCCATCATTGCAATGGCCGCCACTCAGGAAACTGTCTGGCAGGGCATGGCCCTCTTGTCATTATATACCTTTGGTCTTGCGCTCCCTTTTCTGATCATCTCATTTTTCATTAACTACCTGCTTGAATTTATGCGGCGTGCGTCCAAAGCGCTTCGGTATATTAATACGGTTGCCGGTGTATTGCTTATTTTTGTGGGAATATTTCTATTGGGTTTTAATTATTTTAATTCATTACTTTATTCCTTTATACACTAGTGTCTCGTCAACTCTGAACTGGCGTATATTACTTGTCCTTTTTCGCGCCTGCATCGTTACGACTTGAGTCGCGTAGCACGCTATGCTCCACAAGCCCCGCCTTGCAGGCACAAAAACTTACGGCGTAATCTTACGTCATTTCATCCTTGACGAGACACTAAAAACAAATTTTTATTTGAGGTTTAAATCAAGTTATGAAGATAAAACAGATTCTTTTAACGATAATAGTATTATGTGGTCTGCTTTCATTATGTTTCACCCCGGCGATGGCGGTAAAAAAAGAAATTCACTGGCAGCCCTATGAAACCGGCATGAAAATGATTAAGGATCAGAACAAAAAAGGGTTTCTTCATTTTTACACCGACTGGTGCACTTACTGCAAAATAATGAACAAACAAACATTTGTTGATCCAAAATTAATTGACTATTTAAATGACAATTTTATTCCTATCCGGGTGAATGCTGAAAAGCAAAAAGATGTTGCCAAAAAATACGGCGTAACCCGGTTTCCGAATACCTGGTTTATTGGAGAAGACACCGTGTCGCTTTCGAGCCAGCCCGGATTTATCCCGCCTGAAATGCTGTTAAACATGTTAAAATTTTTAAATACAGACAGTTTTAAGAATATGAAATTTTCTGCGTTTATTGAAAACCAGAAAAAAGCACAGAAACAGGGAAAAACCGTCACCCAGTAAACGAGATAATACAAAGCACCTGATTTTTAATGCTGAAAAAACTAAGTCCGCAGTTTTTAAAGTACATTTTAAACACTGCGGACACTCCATCTTCTTTAAATGATAAGAAATATGATTGTACCAGTGTCTTTTTTCTTATCTACAACAAAGCCCATACCCCTTTTCTGCTTGCAATTTTAAAGGCAGATACCCCCGGTTATGCCTGGCGAAATCAGGTAGCGCTTCCCGGCGGACATATTGATAAAAAAGACAGCAGTCCCCTTGAAGCAGCCTACCGAGAGCTTGAAGAAGAAATAGGCATCTCAAAAAAACAGGTGGCGTTTATCGGTTCATTGGGACATTTTCAAACCATTCACCACAAGGAAATCGAGGTATTTGTCGGTATATGGGAAGGCAATTCAGAAGAGATCATCTATGATCCGAAAGAAATCTCAAAAGTACTTGAAATACCGATTGAAGCCCTGTTAAAAACTCATATTTCCAATCACTTTCAAGGGCACATACCGAATATCGCTAAATTACTCTACCCATTTGAAGATCTGGTCATCTGGGGTGTGACCGCAAGAATTTTCCATTATTTTTTTGAATTACTCTTAATACACTTAGAGGATGACCTTTTAAAAGATTATCCGTCTTAAGGCTTTCCGGCCACCGCGTATAAAAATTATATCGCTGAACTTCCCATATATCGCTTTACGAAACGGACTATATTTGTCACAAACACAGCGGAACTCAGCAACAGAAGCAGCATGGGAACCCAGACGTAATCATTATAAGCGTCTATTTGTCCGACAACTTTTATCCCATCAGCACCGAACAGAACAAAAAGAAACATCACCACGGCCTTTATCAGACACGCAGTATCAGTAGCATACCACGGAATAATGGCTTTTCTAATAAAAGTGCTTTTATCAATTTGCATCATCTGAAATTATATTTTTTTAATATTGTCTAAACGGGCTGCTAAACAAAATTTACAGTATCGAATATGACTTTTTTTAATTACCCCGGCCGGGAAAAAATTCCCGGATCGGCACCAGCTTTCCTGCTTTAATAAAATAATAAAATTTTACTAAAAATTTGTCTATTCATTTTTTTGGGGAAATTCCAGCTGTTCCGGCTAATGATAATATTTTTCACCAAAAACACAATATATTGATTTTTATGTTGACATAAGTCAATATATTGTGGCATGCTCTTTAACAGACGAGCACTGTTATGAGCTACAAGTTTTTCCCTGTATTCTTCTTAATTCTAAAATTTATAAAATGGTTAAAGGAATTGATATGCTTACTCACATAAAAAAACGTAATGGCCGGGTAGATGAGTTTGATTCTTCAAAAATTACAGCAGCGATTGCCAAGGCTGGCGAGGCGACCGGGGAATTCGAAAAAAAAGAAGCAAAAAAAATGACTTTGCGCGTCTTAACCCTTGCTCATGAGATGCATCTTTCCGATTGTCCGGGAGTTGAAGAAGTTCAGGATATTGTTGAAAGAGTATTGCTGGATTCGCCCTATTACAAAACTGCCAAAGCCTACATTATCTATCGGGAACAGCACGCGCAAATCAGGAAGATTACAACAAAAGCGCATGTTAAAATAGTGGAAAACTATGTCCAGAAAATGGATTGGAAAATAAAAGAAAACAGCAACATGAGCTTTTCCTTACAGGGGTTGAACAACTATATCTCTTCGGACATAACCGCGGAATACTGGCTGAACAGAATCTATCCCCCGGAAGTGCGGGATGCACACAAAAACGGGGATCTTCATATCCATGATTTAAGTCTTTTATCCATTTACTGTGTCGGATGGGACCTACAGGATCTTCTCACCGTCGGGTTTATGGGCGTTCCTGGAAAAGTAGAAAGCGCTCCACCAAGACATCTCAGGTCCGCACTGGGGCAAATCGTAAACTTTTTTTACACCCTTCAGGGTGAAGCTGCCGGCGCACAGGCGGTTTCCAACTTTGACACCTTGCTGGCGCCTTTTATCAGAGAAGATGGACTTTCATACAAGGACGTCAAGCAGGCTCTGCAAGAATTTGTGTTTAATATTAACATCCCCACCCGTGTCGGGTTCCAGACGCCGTTTACCAATATCACAATGGATTTAAACGTTCCAGGCACACTAAAGGATGTTCCCATTGTTATCGGCGGGGAGCACCGAACAGAAACATATAGTGAATTTCAGCATGAAATGGATATCATCAACAAAGCCTTTGCCGAGGTAATGATGGAAGGAGATGCCAGGGGACGCGTATTCACCTTTCCCATTCCTACATATAACATCACGAAGGACTTTGACTGGGACAACCCGAATCTGGAAAATATCTGGAAAATGACCGGCAAATATGGAATCCCCTATTTTTCGAACTTTGTGAATTCGGACATGTCTCCGGAAGATGCCAGGTCCATGTGCTGCCGACTGCGCTTAGACAACAGGGAACTTCAAAAAAGAGGGGGCGGACTGTTCGGAGCCAACCCTCTTACTGGTTCCATCGGCGTTGTCACGATCAACCTCCCCAGAATTGGATATACAGCCACTGACAAAACCGACTTTTTTGATCAGCTGACAAAACTGGCGCACATCGCAAAAGAAAGCCTGACCATTAAACGAAAAGTTCTTGAAAAATTTACCGAGCAAAACCTTTATCCTTACTCAAAGTTTTATTTACGGGGCATTAAGGAAAAAACCGACACTTACTGGACAAATCACTTCTCTACCATAGGGATTATCGGGATGAACGAAGCCTGCCAGAATTTTATCGGTGAGGATATCGGCAGTCCTGCGGGACATGCGTTTGCCATTGAAGTGTTAGATCACCTGCGGGACATCATGGGAAAACTCCAAAAAGAAACCGGTGAGTTCTTTAATCTGGAAGCAACCCCCGGTGAAGGAACCGCTTTTCGCCTGGCAATTATTGACAAGAATCAATATCCGGAAATTATTTGTGCAAATGAATCTTTTTATAAAGAAGGGGCGGATCCGTTTTACACCAATTCCAGTCAATTGCCGGTCAATTACACCGACGATATTTTTGAAGCCCTTGAACTTCAGGATGACCTTCAGACCAAGTACACCGGCGGCACGGTTTTCCATATTTTTCTTGGAGAACAGGTAAACAATATTGAGGTCACAAAAAATCTGGTTAAAAAAATAACAAATAATTTCCGGCTTCCATATTTCACTCTCTCTCCGACATTCAGCATCTGTACAGGCCATGGATACATAGAAGGGGAGCATTCGGAGTGCCCGGAGTGCAGTCAACCGGTCGAAGTTTATTCACGAATTGTCGGATACTTAAGGCCTGTCAGCCAGTGGAATAACGGAAAGCTGTCTGAATTTAAAATCCGTAAAACATTCACAATCGATAGCGCCTGTGCAATATAGGATTTTAGCAAATGATTATTGGCGGCATTCAAAAAAGCTCACTTATCGATTTTCCCGCTAAAATTTGCTGCGTTATTTTTACAGCGGGCTGTAATTTTGATTGCCCGTATTGTCATAACCCGGAGTTAGTGAACCCTCCCTTTACGACAATTAACCCGGAAGAGATTTTTGTTTTTTTGAAAAAGCGAAAGTCTCTTCTGGATGGCGTTGTCATCACCGGCGGCGAACCCACTCTGCAAAAAGATCTTTTTGCTTTTTGTGAAAAAATTAAATCTTTGGGCTTTCCCATAAAACTGGATACAAACGGAAGCCAGCCGCAAATTATCCAGCCGCTTATAAAAAACAAACTAATTGAGTATATTGCGATGGACTTCAAAACCCTTCCGGAAAGATATTCTCCGCATATTGTACGAGATATTCATCCGGAGACGATTTTAAAAAGTATTAATTTGATCAAGAACTCTAAAATCCCTCATGAATTTCGAACAACATGTGTAAAACCATTTGTGGACGCTGATAAAATTTATAAAATGGCCCAAACAATTGAGGGAGCGGATCTGTTTATTCTGCAAAAGGCCTACATTAAAAATCCTATTTTACATCCGGATTTTTTCCGGAACCACCATGCCTGGGATTTTGACAAAAATGAAATTACCTCCTTCCAAAAAATTGCTGCTTCATTTGTCAAAAAGACGATGATTCGATAACCCGCCCCCGCAAAACAACAAATCGTACATTTTCTTCTCCGGTGAACGCTTCCGGTATTATAAAAGAACATTGTTATCAACCTTAGTTAATATTCCTTCGCACCTCAACGCCATAACCAACTGGGAATTCATACAAAAATACGATATACCGTGACGCAACAGACTCTTTTTCCCCTATTTTTTGTGCATTCTTAATGATTGAAAACATAACTTTTTACACCTTTTGAATTTCAATATTGAGCGCTTTCGGGTTGTAACACAGGAACAAGAAACAAGCCAGTTAACGGTTGACATTCACCTAATCCAAACGCTACCTTGACGCGAACGTCAAATTTTTAAATGCATTTTTTAAAAGGGAATTAACCATGTTTGACTATTTTTTATCTGAAGCATCAAGAAAAATACGAGATGAAGCCAGGGATCTTGTTAAATGGGTTCCCCGGCAAATGATTATTGA
>JAJRPH010000335.1 GCA_024280875.1 Deltaproteobacteria bacterium
GCCGTTTGTTGTCACATCTCGGATCAGATATTCCTTCAAAGTGCTTCGTGATGGATGGGTTTTCATTTTTTGTCATGTCTGCCTCCTTGATAATATTGTTAGTATTATCAGGCGGTAGCACACTTTCAATCCAAAGTCTAGATATTTTTAATGTTTTTAAGTAGTTATATGGATCCCTCAAAATGCATTGGTCGAAAATTATTTTTCATGTTATCAAAAGTCAAATGCGGTTACCCTGCGCAAAACGTATTTCCGGCTTGATATTCCGATTTGTTGATGATATTATCTTTAGTTTAATAATTCTGGATAATAGTCGCAAGGTGTTGAGGGGAGTGGGAAAAATTAATTTACCGGAATTGCGCAGATTTTTTGGAAATTCCCTAAAATAATGCCCGACTGAAAACCTGTTCCGCAAACTGTAATTGGAGTTTTATTGTGAATACATATCTCATAAAGGATTTAATGGTTCCCATATCGGAATATGCTACAGTACCTGAAGGCGCAACATTGATTGAAGCTTACCTGGCCCTGGAAAAAGCCCAGGAAGAATATGATCGTAGCAAATACCGGCATCGCGCGATTCTGGTCCTGGATAAGAATAACCGGGTCATTGGCAAAGTCGGCCAGTTGGATGTATTACGGGCACTGGAAACGAAAAATGAAAAATTCGAGACATTTGAAGATCTCAACAAGTTCCAATTCAGTGCACCATTTATCATGAGCCTTCGGGAACAATGCCTGATGCAGGATGAACCCCTGACAGATATTTGTAAAAAAGGGGCTCACATAAAAGTGGAAGATTTAATGCGCGCCCCGACCGAAGGCGAGTATGTCGAAGAAAAGACATCTTTAAATACCGCCATCCATCAACTGGTTCGCGGTTCTCATATGGCGCTGCTTGTAACCAGAAACAATGATATTGTGGGTATTTTAAGGTTAACGGACGTTTTTGCGGCGATTTTCCACACCATGAAAGAATGTGGCATTGATAATAAATAATAGGTAAGGAAACTTAAATATTATGAACGCACTTGAAAAGCTTTTTATTCGAATAGTCCAGCGGGTCAATATTAATTTAAGGGAGCTGGAGTTTGACGCCAAACCCTATGTGTGGGACCTTATTCCTAAAGAACAGATGAAAAAATTTTACGCATTTTATGGGATTTCTCCTGATCATCCGTTAAACCTGCAGTTCAAAAATTCGGGCCTTGCCGGCAGCTATTTTCTGGGTCAATGCCGTGTCACCAATTCCCTGCTTTATAAAACTGATGTCCGGGGAGATGAGCTCAAAAAAAAGGGGGACAGGTTCCAGTATAATAATTTAACAATTCCGGTTTCAAAAGATGAAGAAATCGTGATTGAAGACAGCGCGTTCGTCAAAACACTGATTCATAATTATTCACACGATCCGGAAACCCTGGAAAAATTCTTTATAAAAGATACAATATCCACCCACTATGCCAATATACATGGTTCGCCTTCCGATGGATGCTTTTTGGGGCCGTTTTCGACCGTTGACCTGACCACCATGCGGGATTGCGTCATCGGAACGTTCTCATATATTCAGGCCGGTGAAATCAGCCATTTAAACATTGATCCGGGAACCGTGTGGGTGCGCAGCCCCGGTTCCTTTAATTTTTTGTATCGCTATCCCATTGACCAGTTAAACACATATATCTATTTTAAAGCCGGCATTCAGCCTCAAGGTAAATTTATTGATTTTGTGGAAGATCGCAAAGAGGCTTTCCAGCGGATTTTCGACCTGGTAAATATTGACCCTGTTCCGGTTCCCGACAGTTCCTCTCTGGACCGGTATGCTGTAATCAAACCTAAAACAGAAATCGGCGAAAATGTTCTGATTTCCCAACGGGCTTATCTTCAGAATTCGACTCTCGGCAAAGGAGCCAATGCACAGGAAAACTGTTTCATTATCAATTCCAAGCTAGAAGGCAATAATGTCACCGCTCATGGCGCCAAAATCATTGAATCTGATCTGGGAAAAAATGTATTTGTCGGGTTTAACAGCTTTTTGAGGGGACGGCCGGAATGCCGTCTGAAGATCGGCAGAGAAAGTATTATCATGCCTCACACCATCATTGATATCAGCAAACCCTTGACAATCCCGGCCGGGCAACTCGTCTGGGGACTTATAACAGACGAAAAAGATCTGGAAACAAACAGCATATCCATTAATTCGATGTCAAAAATCGACAACCGGCTGACTAAAGGGAATATGTTTTTTGAAGGCAGCGGCAAAAGTTTTGTTTCCGCCTTTCAGGACAGAATCCAGCATATTCTGGAAGCTAATGGCGCATTTTTCAACTGCACCAAAAAGAAAGGGCATCAGAAGGGTCAGCAAAAGGAACTTCAGAAAGGACATGCGCAGAAAAATCAGAATATGTCCATTAACACCATCCAGCCATACCCCAGAGGCAAGCTGGAAGGATTGTACCCGACGATTAGTATAAAACCATAAGAAGGCAGAGGTTTAGGTGGAAGGTGAAAGGCTGAAGGGGGGCGTTTCGTCTATTGGGTATAGTTAAACATTCAGGGTAAAAGTTCCACAAACTGATCTATAATATATCACTGCTGTCCGGTTAACTTTTTTTACTACAATATAACACCTTGATTATTAATATGATACTTGCAATTTTATTTTTTGAGATAGCGTTTTCGGTTTTTTTGTTATTTTTCGCCTCCGGCGAGGTTTTTTTATTATAA
>JAJRPH010000014.1 GCA_024280875.1 Deltaproteobacteria bacterium
GCCGGGGGGGCGCCGAGTGTGGGGGCAAATGATGTATATGCATTCGGCACAACAGCAACTTATAGCGGATGTGCAGACACCGGGGGCGGAATTTCCGTGGATCCGAATTATGTGGATTCCACCCCGGGAACGGATGACTATCATTTAACCGCCGGGTCTCCATGTATTGACCAGATTGTTTCTTCACCTGTTTGCGCGGATCTTGATTATCCGGTGGATTCCCCCTGTTGGCGCCCTCAGCCGATGGGTGGCAATAAGGACATGGGATGTTACGAATTCGGTAGCGGAGTAGCAGCAGATACGGATGATGACGGACTGCCGGATATTTTTGAAAATCCATCCACCTGCCCATTTGTAAATAATCCGGATTCAGATGGTGACGGCATTTTAGACGGGATCGAGGATGCCAATCATAACGGCGTGGTGGATACAGGCGAAACCAATCCATGTGAACCGGATTCCGATGCCGACGGGTATACGGATGGTGAAGAAGTCGCTTATCTGACCGATCCGTTAAACAGCGCTGATTTCCCGGTGCTGACACCAGGAGAGTATTGGGTGGACCCGAATCCGGATCAACTGGGAACCGGCACTACTGATATTCCCTGGAATTCACTGCATCGTGCAATTCACCATATCAATATGGCGGCTCCGGGGGTATACACACTTCAGGTATTGACCGGCACTTACCAGGTGGAAGTCTCAGGTGGTCATGAACCGGATGAGGTCATGATGATCACCCATGATAATTTAACCCTCCAGGGCGCAGGGATCGGGAACACCGTTATCGATGGGACAGGTGCTGTTTCCTGGGTTGATGGATTGGATGTTCATGATGCTGCCAATGTCACACTGATCAATATGGAAGTAAGAAGTTTTTCAGCCAGTGGTATACATATGGGTGGAGCGGTTGCCGGTATTGTTGAAACCTGCAGCCTGCATGATAATGGGATCAGCGGTATTATGATTGAGGGTGATGGTGGTACGATTCCTACCCCCAGTTCAAACAATATCATTCGAAATGGTTGTGAAATTTATAATAATGATATTTCCGGGATTTCCATTTATGGCGGCATTGGGAATCAGGTCATGGATAATATCGGCTCAATCTTTGATAACGGGACAGCTTTGACATCAGGGATCGGTATTTATGTTTTCGGAAGTGTTGCTGATAACAACCTGATTACCAATAATCATATTTATTACTCAGGTACTGATCTGAATCATATCCAGGGAATCGGCGTAAAAATTGATGGAACCGGCCCCGGTAACCAGGTGGTTGGGAATACGGTTTCCGGTCATAATAGCGCGAGCAGCGGGTTTGGTATTGAGGTAATTAATTCAGGTGCCGGTATCTGGCAAAATATTTTGTATGATAATGTTGAAGGGATTACCGTGCTCGCTGAATCAGGAGGAATTGCTGATCCGGATATATGGAATAACCTGATTTATAATGGACCGGCATCCAATATGGAATATGGAATATTTTTGGAGGGCAACGGCAGCGGGGATGTGTCTCCTGCCATTTACCATAACACCATTGACGGCGGTGCAAATGATGGGATTTATATTTATGTACTGGGCGGTACTGCCTCGCCAATGATCGGGTTTAATATTATTTCCAATTTTATTGCATTCGGCATTAATAATGATGGGGGGTATGGGACGCCCGTGATGGAATTTAACAATGTCTGGAATAATACTTCCGGTAATTATGCCTTTGGTACGGCCGGTCCTGGTTCTATCAGTGTCCTTCCGGATTATGTAAACGCTGCAGGTGGGGATTATCACCTGCTGGATTCTTCCGCCTGTATTGATGCCATTCCTGAACCCACGAGCCCTCCGCCGCATCCGATAGCAAAAGATTTGGATAGCAAAGTGCGTCCGCAGCCAACCGGCGGCAGTTATGATATGGGATGTTATGAATTTTCATCAGAGACACCGTCCCCGGTTTATTTTACAGTGTCCTTTGTTGCAGGAGCAGGCGGTACTGTTTCCGGCAATATTCGGCAACATGTTTTGGAAGGGAATAACTGCACGGCGGTTAAGGCAGTAGCGGATAACGGATATTATTTCTCCGGTTGGAGTGGTGCCTATCAAGGGACTGTTAATCCGTTAACGATTACCAATGTCCGTTCCAATATGACAATTACAGCAAATTTTGAACTTAAAACAATAACATATACGGTGAATTTTACGGCCGGGACCGGAGGAAGTATTTTCGGGATCGCAACACAAACGGTAAATTCCGGTAATGACTGTTCTGCTGTTACCGCTGTGCCGGACGCCGAGTATACATTTGCCGGATGGAGCGGCGATTATACAGGTACAATCAATCCCCTGACCATTACAAATGTTTTGTCGAATAAGCATATTATTGCAAATTTTGTAATCAAAACCCATGAGGTTTCTTTCATACCGGGTAGCGGTGGTAATTTAGACGGCAATATCGATCAGAAAGTTAACCATGGTTCAGACACAACAGCCGTTAAACCTGTTCCGGAAACCGGTTATTTTTTTAAGGAGTGGAGTGGTGATCATACGGGTACGGAAAATCCGCTTGTGTTGTCTAATGTAACTTCTGGCATGCGGATTATCGCCGACTTTGAAGTTAATAGATATAATGTTTTGTTTTATGCCGGCCAGGGTGGTCATATTGCCGGTGAGACAGCTCAAGTGATAGCGTATGGCGGTGACTGTACACCGGTAATGGCAAGTAGTGATAATGGCTATGGCTTTGCCGGATGGAGCGGTGGGGCAGATGGCATGAGCAATCCTTTGACAGTTACAAATGTCAGATCAGATATGGCTGTGACAGCAAATTTTTCTGCTAATCATCCCCCGGAAAATCCTGAACTTATCAGCCCGATTGATAATGCGTTTGTGCCTCCCGGGGCGGTAACGCTGTTAGCCGGCGTCTATCATGATCCGGAAGGTGATGAACATATTGAATCCAGGTGGCAGGTACGAAGAGTCGGTGATGCGGATCTATTTTACAGTACCATTACAACATCGGATTTAACGGAGCATACGCCTGGAGAAATTTTTGAAAATGGAGTCAGGTATGAATGGCGCGTGGGATATGTGGATGCGGGCAGTCGTATCGTGTCCTGGTCGTCCCGGGGAACTTTCATCGTCGGTGTATCTGAAGCTGACAGGCATATCCCGCCGATTCTCCCTGGTTTTACAATAAAAGATTACAAGCTGGTGTCTTTTATTCAGTGGCCGGAGAACTATTCCTTTTTAAATATCCTGAACATGCCGGTAGGAGTCGATACGACTTCAGAAAATTTTAAGTTTGGGAGTTATAATCCTTTGACCGGAGAATATGAGCAATATCCTGATGTCAAAATTGAACCTGGCCGGTCATACTGGATAATTGCAAAATTTGGAACGAAGTTGACCATAGACGGTGTATTTGTCAGTACGGATCAGGAATTTAAACTAAAATTATTTTTTAATGAAGAAACAGGCAATGGATGGAATATGATCGGCAGCCCCAATGGTGCCTATTATTCATGGTTTGATGTAGAAATTATAGAATATGATGATCAGGGCGAAATTATTTACGGACCGGTTCCTATTTCCATGCTGGCGGATAATAATGAGTATATTGATAAGCGGGTCTGGCGTTGGGAAGGGGCCGGCTATGAGTCTGGTGAATCTGATGTGTTTGTGATAAAACCCTATGACGGGGTGTGGGTCAAATCAAAAAAGAAAAATATTATGCTTGTTTTTCCGGTTTCCGCGCAATCCCGACTGCTGCAGCTTACTTCTGCATTGACAAAAGGCAAGGTATGGTTGGGCAGTGTCTTCAACCATACAGCACCTGCTTATGCCCAATCTTCCGGTGATGATTCTCCACCCATGCCCATGGGTTTTGGTATTTCAAATGGTGCTGCTTCCGATAATGGTGGGGGATGCTTTATTAATATGATATATGAAAATAAAAATAAGGAAGAATAAGTAATAATTATTATTGTTTAAACGATAAAACAGGTGTTTCGCCTGTCTTATCGTTTAAAGATTAATTAGTGCCTGAACGGAAAGTATCCCAATGCTAACTTTTCTGTCATTGCGAGGGCGGTACGACCGAAGCAATCTCCTTAAAAGCAGGGGATTACTTCGTCGTTCGTTCCTCACTCCTCGTAATGACAACTGGGATATAGAGGTTTTCGTTCAATGACTAATTAAAAAGCGCAGCTTTTTAATATTGATGAAAGGATGGAAAAGACCGCAGACTTTCATACAGAGCGATTCCGACTGATGTTGAAAGGTTCAGACTCCGGATCTCATTGCGGATGGGGATGTGATAGGTGGATTTCTCGCCAAATTGTTTTCGGATATTCTTGGGAATCCCTTTTGTTTCAGAGCCAAAAATTAAAAAAAGTCTTTGGCTTTGGGGGAGATTCCAGACTGAATGTTTTCCCGTTTTTGTAAACAGAACAACTTCATCCTTTTTTAACCGACCTGCTGTGTAAAAGGTATTAAAATCATCCCACACATAAAGTTTGACCTTGGGCCAGTAGTCCAGCCCAGCCCGTTTGACTTCACGGCTGCCTAAAGAAAACCCGAGCGGTTTAATCAGGTGCAGATATGCATCGGTACCGATACAGCTTCGCCCGATATTTCCGGTATTCCAGTGTATTTCCGGGGCGATGAGGACTACATGGCGCTCAATCAAAACGCTCATTCAATAACAGTTTTTCAAATTAAAATGTTCTGGGTTTACAGATAATCTCTTTTATTCGAAGGTCAAAGAAATTAGACTGGTGGGCGGGTTTGACGATGAGGGCAGTATCAGCACCCCGGGCGGTGCCGCCAATGGCAATAATATCATTGCCTGTCAGCGCGCCGGCATCGGCAGCCATGATTGTGATTTCAACTGCAACCTTGGTTCCATGGCCAAAAAGTCTTAATGTGTCGGCGATCAGCAGAACCGGGTAACTCCCGGTGTATTTTTTTGCAATGGATCGCTCAACTCCGGAAAGGGCATGGGTGGCCTGGACAACTTGAACGCCTTCAACTTCTAAGTCTTTTTGAACATCCTCCTCCATGGTTTTTTGAAAAGGATCTTTAAAGCCGCAGTGATAGGTGACGGCGGTAATTTTAAACCCTTTAAATATTTCCATCGCCTTGTAGGCGGTTTCACCGGTGGTTGAAGCAACGACCACTTCATTTAATCCTAATTCTTTGCCACGATCGAGAGCAAATTCAAGAGTTTGCTGGGTGTTGATTTTCCCAGGTTCTTCAAAATGTGTGAATAATGTTCCCATGCTCATTTCTCAAATCCTTATTGAAGGTTTGTTTCAATCTTGAGACCCATTATAATCAATATTTTAGTGTTTACAAAATCATTAATTTTAATAAATATAAAGTATAACTATTGAACCCGTCAAGTTAAAAGCTATAGCAGGAAATTTACAGAAAGAAGAGGCCAATAATGATTATTGATGTGCATACCCATATATTCCCAAAAGATATCTGTGAACATCGGGAAAATTATTTTACAGGAGAAGGCCCGTTTCAGCTATTGTATGATTCCCCGAAGTCCAGGCTGATCACCGCAGCTGATCTGGTTCGCTCCACGGATGAAAGTGGGGTGGATAAGTCGGTGACGTTCGGATTCCCCTGGAAAAAGGAAGCATATTTCAAGAAGAATAATGATACGGTTCTGGAATCGGTTGCCAAATTTCCGGACCGCTTGATTGGCCTTTGCTGTGTGGATATGTACAGCAAAGGGGCGGCAAAAGAGGTTGAAAGATGTCTTGAAGCCGGGCTTTCCGGTGTCGGTGAACTGGCATTTTACCAGTCCGGGATTGAGCCTGAAGCACTTAAAATGCTCGAACCGGTAATGGCATTATGCCGGGGGAAAAATGTGCCGGTCATGATACATACCAATGAGCCGGTGGGACACCAGTATCCGGGAAAAACACCCAATACTCTGGCACAAATATACGAACTGGCAAAAAAGTTTCCGGAAAATAATATTATTCTGGCCCATTGGGGGGGCGGGATTTTTTTTTATACCCTGCTCAAAAAAGAAGTGAAAGAAACGCTGAAAAATATCTATTATGATACGGCAGCATCCCCGTTTTTATACACCCCGGAGATATATCAGGCTGCAAAATCAATGGCCGGGATAGATAAAATACTGCTTGGGACCGATTATCCGCTGCTTCCTCCGGATCGGTATTTCAGGGAACTGGAAGTCGCCGGTATGTTGCCTCAGGAAAAAGAGCAAATCTGCGGTTTGAATGCTGCTCAATTATTTAAATGATGTTGGTTTGCCAGGATCGTAGAATTCGGTTGAAAAACCTGGTTTAAAATTTTGTACCCGTTCACGGGGTACAATTGCTGATGCACTTCCAACCGATGAACTGTAAGCATTCACAGGGTGCCGCAGATGTGAGGCGTCGAGCGCATAGACGTACTTTTGTACTTCAAGTTCTCGGCAACAAAGCAGATGCGGTGCCCTGTGAATGCTTACAAAATTTTTATGCCGGGCTGTGTCTGGAAAGAGATACGTTTAGGCGCTTAAATACCATCTGTTACTTTGTTCGCATTATATATGTGCCATTCCAGCATGTATCCGGCGGGTTGGCTTTGTACTCACGGCATCGTTTGATCATTGCCAGGCTGGGGGGATCATCCGGCGTGACCTCTATGGCCCGGTTAAAATATTTACTGGCCTGTTCCCACAGGCACTGACGGTATGCTGAAAGCCCCTTTTCATAAAAGATGATGGTCTGCTTCATTTTTTCACTAACAGTGTGCTTATAACCAATCAACTCATAAATTTTTATCGGGATTCTTTTGCCCACTACATTGATGGCATCCAGTTCCCGGGCAACAATGCCTTCTTTTGCGCCAGCATAGGTGGTTTCGCTGATCATGGAGTATGTTCCATAAACTTTATTGACTCCTTCCAGACGCGCGGCTGTGTTGACCGTATCTCCCATCATGGTATAATCCATACGGTTTTTTGATCCCATGTTCCCAACAACCGCGGGGCCGCTGCATAGCCCGATACGCATGCGGATGGTCAGATTTTTTTCCGCCTCCCATTTTTCCCTAAGCACCAAAAGGCGTTCCTGCATGTCAATACTTGCGGCACAGGCAACTTCCGCATGATTTGTAAGATCATTGGGCGCACCAAACATGGCGATGATGGCATCGCCTTCGTATTTGTCCACCATGCCATTGTGCTTAAGGATAATATCCGACATCTCGGTTAAAAATTCATTCAGCAGTTCCACCAGGTCATGGGGGGAAAGTTCTTCTGAAATACTGGTAAAACCGGCCACATCTGAAAAAAATGCAGTTATCTGCCTTTCCTCTCCGCCTAAAACAAGTTTTTCAGGAGATTCAATCAACTGGTTCACCACCGCAGGTGCCAGGTACGTTGAAAATGCATTTTTGATAAACCGTTTCTGTCCCTCTTCCACAAAATACCGATAGGCTGAAAGACTGATGTAGATAAAGAGGGTCGAGATAACCGGATAGACGATATTTAACACGACGCCTTTTGCCGTAAATAAATATAAGCACAGAAAAATATATCCGACCAGAAGCCCCAGCGCGCTGATTGCACCGGGAATGACTTTTATTTTGGGAAGCAGCCATCCTAAAAAAAAACCTAAGATGAGCATGGCAATTATATTATAGACCTCCACCAATGCTGGCTGGTATAAAAAATCCTGGGACAAGATACTGTCGATCAGGTTTGCATTGATTTCAACACCGGGAAAATCAGTATCAAAAGGGGTTACTCGTAAATCATAGACACCAATGGCCGTTACGCCTATGATAACCAGTTTGTCCTTCAACTCCCGGGGATCGACACGGTCATTTAAAATATCCGTTGCAGATATATGGGGAAATCTTTTTGCTCCCCCGCGATAGTTGATCATGATCCGTCCCAGCTCATCCGTAGGGATCTGTAAGTCTCCGGTTTGAAAACCGTCCACGCCCACTTCGCCCACAAAAATGCCCAAAGGACTGTCGATGTAAGCGGACAGTGCCTTTAACGATAAGTGGGCGTACAGCTTATCTTTGAATTTAAAAACACCTGGAATCCATCGGACCACCCCATCCTTATCAGAAATCATATTAAAATAGCCACTGAAGGGAGTTGCTCCGGCAATGACAGGGATATTGGATTCAGGGGCAGATACTTCCAGAAACGGGGCATTTATAAAGGCCTTTTCAGAAGCGTATTGAACATTTTGGAAAGTAGAGCTGGAAATAATTGCCGCTTTGGCGGCAATTATTTCTTCATTCATATGGAGCGCTTCTTCGGGTTTGATATGGAAAAAGTTACCGAGTACGACGTTGGCTTTTGAGTTTATTATTGCTTCTGCCAGCAGCCGGTCGTTGTCTGACTGCAATATCATCTGATTTAAATAATTAGTTAAGCCAGGCTCGTTGATATTTAATCGGTCAACTGTTTGATGCACATCCTGCAATATGGCAGTTCCCTTGTTATCCGATTCGCTGAATACGATATCAAACGCAATAACCCGGGCACCGGCATCCGACAGCCGGGTAACAAGGTCTGCAATTTTTTTTCGGGGCCATATCCATTTTCCTTCAGCTTTCAGACTTTTTTCATCTATTACGGCAAGTACCACGGAAGATCCGGGCACTTTTTCACCTCTGGCCCTGAATCTTAAGTCAATGGTTTTGAGTTCAATGATATCAAGAAACGGGATAACCGAATTGCTGCTGCTGGCATAGATACCCGCACAAAGGATTAAAAGGGTAATAATCAATGAAGGCGATTTCAGCTTTTTAAACATGTTTTTGGCACCGCATGAAAAAAGTTCGGCCTGGTTGTGTTTGTGGATGAAAACTATGCTTTTCCATTATATTAATTTGATTTTATTAAAAATAATTTATCAACCCAAATTGAAAAAAGCAAGTGTAAAATTATTAAAAATTTCATTATATCAAATGCTTAAACCTAAATTGGGTCATGCGCTTTATCAGGTATTGCTTTGCATGAATGAATTAGATAAGATTTTTTAACAATGATTGATGGCTTCGTAAAAAGTCCAAATTCTGTGTTGCGCTTCATCCTTCGTTTCTTCATGGTACGCTAAGTACTAATCATCACTCAGGATTTGCGCGCCTTGCCAATTTTTATGAGATTGGTGGAGCTTTTTTCTTTGCCATCGGAATCTGACTTTTTACGAGTTAGTCATGATTGATATATTCACGTTTGTCCCAAGCCGCCCTAAACGGCCAGTGACTTTTGAAATTCTGGTTCAGATCGGTAGGCTTTTTCGGGTGCAATTCTAAGACAATAATGCTCAATCAATGCTATGCGGGTTTAACAATCTTTATTGTAAATTTTGATGTGATAATTTTGATGTGATAATTTTGAATAGGCCAATGAAAGCGATTTATAATAAAATTCAGTGTCATGCAATTGAATCTGCATCTCGTTACCCTTTAGCAGATTTTTATCAGGACTATTCGGATCAGGCTGATTTTTCTTTGCAATTTTTTTCAACCGATCCGGTGATTTGTGAATTGTATGATTATATATCTGAAAATATTGAAGATGATTTTGGTCATGGGTTGGATCATGTTCGGAAAGTGGCCCATGATGCCGGAACTTTGGCAATTATCGAAGGGCAGAGAATAGAAGGTGACGGATTTAGCAGTGAGTTAAAGCATCGGGTACGCATGGCCCAGTGTGCCGGTCTGTTGCATGATATCAAGCGCAAACATAAAAACCACGCAAAAGAAGGGGCGATTTTTTCAGAAAAAGTGCTTGGGCAATATTCTTTTTCTGATGATGATATTACCGATATCTGTCTGGCAATTGAAAACCACGAGGCTTTTGGAGATATCAAGGTGTGCCGAACCCCGGCGGGCGAACTTCTTTCAGATTGTCTCTATGATGCGGATAAATTTCGGTGGGGAACTGAAAATTTTACACATACCTTATGGGCGATGGTCTCTTATGCCAATATCCCCATCAAAAAATTCATGGCATTATATCCGAAAGGGGTCTCCTTTTTGGAAAAAATCAAGGATACTTTCCGCACTCCCACCGGACGGAAGTACGGACCTCAATTTATTGATCTCGGACTTTGTGTCGGCGAAGATATCTATCAATTCATTCAATCCGAATTTGCCGAATATTTATAAATTTTTCCGAAAATTTATAAAAAAATAACCTGTCTTTTTATGCCGCCGGAATTCCTCGTTGCCTGTGGGCCGAAAGAATCGGCGTATTGAAAATCAGCGCGGAGCTTTCTTCTGACCGTTGAATATCAATTTTGATTGATTCCGTATCAATTTCAAAGTATCGCGATATAACTTCCACCAAGTCTCTTTGAAGATTTCCCAGCGTATCTGTTTTAATTTCAAGCTTATCCGTCAGCAGTGCAAATTTAAGCCGTTTTTTGGCAATATCCTTGCTGTTGCCTTTATTCATCAATTTTTTCAGCAGTGTGTTGAAATTCATGGGTGATCCTTAATTTTTCCGGCTGAATCTTGAGCCGAGTTTTTTCCAGAAACTTTTTTTATCCATGGGATTTTCAATGGGAAGATCGGGATGTCCATCAAGCCGCAAAGCAATACGTTGCAGGGCCATTCCGGCTTTGGATTCTTCCTGTAAAATCAGAGGTGTCCCGGTGTTTGTGGATACAACGACCCGGTCATCCATCTCAATGAGTCCGATCAAATCAATCGCAAGGACTTCAACAACGTCTTCGTGACTCAGCATATCACCGTTTTTTACCATTTCGGGAACAATTCGGTTAACGATCAGTTTGGGTGTGATGGACTGGGCATAGAGCAGGCCGATAATTCTGTCAGCATCCCTGACAGCAGACACTTCGGGTGTGCAGACCACTATGGCCTCATCGGCAGCGGCGATGGAATTTTTAAACCCCTGTTCGATTCCTGCCGGACAGTCTAAAAGCGTGACATCGAATTCTTTTCTGAGTCTGTTAGTTAGCCAGACCATATTTTCAGGTTTGATGGCATTTTTGTCATCACTCTGTGAAGCGGGAATAAGGTAAAGATTGTCTATTCGCCGATCCCTGATTGCCGCCTGTTTTATTTTGCAGCGGCCTTTGATAATATCGACAATATTAAAGACAATCCGGTTTTCAAGCCCCATGACTACATCCAGGTTTCTGAGACCGATATCCATGTCTACAACAGCGACGCGTTTTCCCTGCAATGCAAGTGCCGCACCAAGAGAGGCGGATATGGTTGTTTTACCGACGCCCCCTTTTCCTGAAGTTACAACTACGACTTTTCCGTCCACACTTCACCTCTTTGAGCAAAAGATTTGCTGTTTAAAAAATTAACCGGTACCTAAACTGTTACCGGACCTCCGGCCAGGCTAACCGCCTGAACGGATTCCCTTTTATATAATCATCGACAATGATAGCATTTTCTTCCACGGACGCGAATTCAGGCCGGTCGGCAGATGAGTCGGCCATTCCGGCAGCTACAAACCCGCCGATTTGAATCTGGGTGGGCTTGAATTCCAGTGCCATGATGATTGCATTTTCGTTGTCCGGCTGTCCAGCCGATGCTTTGCCCTGAAGGCATCCCAGGATAATAATATCCCCTCCTGCGATAACTTCGGCACCGGGATTTAAATCACCAAGAATGATGAGGTGCTTTTTAGCTTGAATTTTTTGACCGGATCGAACACGCCCGGCAATCAGCAAACCATCATTTCTGTAATGGTGCCAAGCATTTCCCATATCCTGCTGCCGGATTCTATTTTTATTCACAGAGCGTTTCGGGGGGGTGGGTTTGCTGACATGGCCAACCTGAAATTCTGCTTTTAAATAGTTGCCCAGTTCTTCAATTAAGCGGTCATTATTTTCCTGATCATCCTTGCCCGTATCAATTATGATCCTGGCATTAATCGCCAGGTGTTTGAGACGTTCAAAAGGTTTGATTAATTCTTTTTTTAACTGTTCAACCGGCAGGTTCGGGTTCACGGCAACCCAGAGACTGTCGCCAACGCCTTTTATTTTGACCGGTGGATCATCATTGTGATTCATTTTGCCGATTTAAGAAAATTTAAGGATTAATTAAATGCCATACATTTAGTATATACATATATTAAAAATACAACATATATGTCAAGCGAGAAAAAAACAGAAGGTCAAAAAAAATTTTTCGAAGAGAAGATTTGATTCTATAACCGCCCATTTCTGATAATGGCGATAAAAAGCCATAAACCCATGGCGGCAGATACTGCAATACCAGTAAATCCCAAAAAGGACATACCGAAAACAAAAGGCGGAGTTTTGGCTATAATAACAATGGCTGACCCGATGATCAATGCAGCGATGATAATTGCAAAGGCAATACGGTTGCCGGTTTTATTGTTCGCTGATTGAATCGTTTCCAAGCTGTTATTGTCTATTCTCAAGGAGAGTTTTTGGTCCCTGATCAGGCGTGATATTTCTATCATGTCCGTGGGGAATCTTTTGAAGAATTGAATGAACTCCCCGGTCAGCGTTTGGATATCATCACTCAGGCGCTGGGGATTTAAACGGTCGATTTTGATCTGTTTGATAAACGGTGTGGCCTGTTCGATCATGTCAAAATCAGGATCAAGCCGCCGGGCAATCCCCTCGATGGTCCCTAACGCTTTCATCATTAAAAAAATATCTGGTGGAATTCTTAGTTTATGTCGGGAAACAATGTTCAAAAGATCCTGAAGCAAAAGACCGATATTCAGCTCTTTTAAGGTTTTATGTAAATGATTTCCGATAAAGTCAGCGATTTCCTTTTCCAGGAGCCGGGTGTCCGGTTTCTTGTCCCAATATGTGATTTTAAGGAGCTGCCGTGTTGCTTTGAATGAATTTTGAAGCACGATACTTTCGATTAAATCAACAAAGTCTTCCTTGGACTGCTGGTCTAAAGCGCTGACCTGTCCGAAATCCAGCATGGCAATAACGTTGTTTTCAAGAATAAAAATATTTCCCGAATGGGGGTCTGAATGGAAAAAACCATGGTCAAATATTTGTTTTAAAAGAAGATTGGCGCCATTACAAGTAATCTTCTTTTTATCGATTCCTGCTTTTTCGAGGCTTTTAATGTCAGAAACCTTGGTGCCGTAAATAAATTCCATTGTCAGCACCCGTTTTGAGGTCCGTATCCGATAGACCTCTGGAATATGGATGTTGGGGTCGTCTTTGAAATTCAGCGCAAAGCGTTCCAGGTGATTGGCTTCAAGATTATAATCAAGTTCCTTGGCAATAATTCGGGTAAATTCTTCAACAATCCGGACCGGTCTGATAAATGATATTTCTGCTATATTATTTTCAATCAAAGAGGCCAGATGATACATTATTCCTAAGTCAACAGCGATCAGATTGTCCAGGCCCGGGCGCTGGACTTTGACCGCCACCTCGCGCCCGTCCATTAAACGGGCTTTGTGCACCTGACCGATGGACGCAGATGCTATAGGCGTTGGATCAAAAAAATCAAATATTTGATCTATCTCCAGGCTAAATTCGGATTCGATGATTGCTTTTATTTCAGGGAAATCACATGGGGGCACCATGTCCTGAAGTTTAGATAATTCACTAATAAATTTGACGGAGACAAAGTCAGGGCGCATGGACAGAGCCTGGCCCAATTTGATGAATGTGGGCCCGAGTTCCTCAAATGCCATTCGAACCAGTTCGGCGCGGGAATAATTATTTATCAGTTCCCGTCGTTTACGGGAAATCAGCTTCCGGCCGACGTTAATGTATTTGCCGATTTTAAATGCGCCCAGAATATCTTCAAAGCCATACTTGAATAAAATGGTGATGATTTGACGGTAGCGGGCAAAGTGACGGTAGGTAATGCCGGCGGCAGTAATTTTTCGAATACTTAACATGTATCCCTTAAAGGTAATGCCGAGTGATCTTCGGCATTACCCTTATTGACGATAAAAAGAATAAAACGATTCGTTAGTTTATATGGCGAATGATGTATCCAGCATGTCAATCGCAGCGCCATTGGTTTCTCCAATCGCATTGAATTTACCCATGGTGATGGGAAGAATTGACCGGATGAAAAATTCCGCGGTTTTAATCTGGCCATAGTAGAAGGCAGCGTTCTTGTCTTTTTCTGCCTTGGCCCGGATTTTGGCAGGGTCATCGCTGCCGGCAAGCTTGATGAGTTTGCCCATGGCAATGGTGGCTCTCCAGAGATGCATCCATGCAAAAGTGACATCACCCGTGGTTTCAAGAAACGGATGGGCAAATGCAAATGCGTTTAGGATATTGTCCGACATGGCGGTTTTAGCAAGGTACAGGGCGGTTTCGCTTAAACGGTTGACCGCAGATTCAAAATTTTCGGTCAGATGGTTGAGTGCGGGAATTTCTTTTGCGTCGGCAATGGTTTTTTGCATGAGACTCAGAAAATCAATAAACGGTTTCCCCTTTTTCATCCCCAGTTTTCGTCCCAGAAGATCCATTGCCTGGATTCCGTTGGTCCCTTCATAGATCATGAAAATTCTACAGTCCCGCATTAACTGTTCAACCGGGTATTCTTTAATGTAGCCATAGCCACCAAAAATCTGAACTCCGTGACTGGTGACTTCAAGCGCCTTGTCGGTGATATATCCCTTAATGATGGGAGTCAGTATGGCAGTCAGGTCTTCATATTTTTCTTTTTCCGCCGGATCCGTTGCAAGTTCTTCAAGATCCTGAACATAACCGCCGTAATAAATGAGGCTTCTCATGCCGTCGACATAGGCTTTCATGTTCATCAGCTGGCGTCGGACATCCGGATGTTCAATAATCGCCACATCCTTGGCATCAGGATCCTTTCCGGCAGTCAGGTGTTTGCTCTGAATTCTTTCCCGGGCATAGTTTAATGCATAAATGTATGAAGCGGTTGAAACGGCAAAGCCCTGGAGTCCGACCAGTTGCCGGGCTTCATTCATCATCAGAAACATGGCCCGCATGCCTTTGTTAGCTTCCCCGATCAGTTCGCCGACGCAGTTGCCTTTGCCGCCAAGGGTCAGGGAACATGTACAGTTCCCGTGAAGTCCCATTTTTTCCTCAATGCCCGTGCAAACCACATCATTGAATTCGCCGAGGCTGCCATCATCATTGACCCGGTATTTGGGTACCAGGAACAGTGAAATCCCCTTTGTTCCCGCAGGTGCGCCTTCAATGCGGGCAAGGACCGGGTGAACAATGTTGTCCACCATATTGTGCTCACCTCCGGAAATGAAAATTTTGGATCCGGTAATAGAATAGGTGCCGTCATCATTTTTTTTGGCTGTGGATTCCAGTGCCCCGACATCGGATCCGGCATTGGCTTCTGTGAGCAGCATGGTGCCGGACCACTCCCCGGAATATATTTTTTTCAGATACAGTTTTTTCTGCTTTTCCGTGCCGATGGTTTCAATCATTTTTCCCGCACCGTGGGTCAAACCGTGATAAAGCATGAAGGCCGGGTTGGCGCCGATAAAATATTCATTTGCGGCAAGTGATACTGTTTTGGGCATTCCCTGGCCGCCCCATTCCGGGTCATCGACCATGCCGAGCCATTCCCCTTCATTAAACAGCTTAAAAACCCGGTGATATTCTTTTGGGACCCGGACTTCGCCGTTGTCAAATATACAGCCCTCATCACTGAGTTGCTGGGTGGGCAGTATTTCTTTTATTGCCAGCGTTCGGGCCTCGGAAACGATCATGTCGACTGTTTTCTTGTTAAAGTCCTGAAACTGCTCGTTTTTTGATAATTCAGCTACTTCCAGCTGCTCATGGAGGACAAAGTCAACATCTCTGCGATCTGCAATCAATTGCGCCATAATGATACATCTCCTTTTATAAATTTTTTCGTATGGTTTGACGAGAAATAATTTTTATGATTCTGGCAAAAATTTTTAGAATAATCACGAAGTAAAGTCAAGGGGCATGAAGGGAATTTGACAGGATTCAGCCGAAGGGATACTTAACTTGACTGCGATTGCCGCCGAAAAAAGCGGCAATCGCATGGGTCTATTATTTCAGCCAGTCCTCAATCTCTTCGGCTTCATATGTTTCCTGTTTCAGGGATAAATCCAGGTTGGTTAGCAGTCCCGAATGTTTCTGAGCTTCCGGATCCTTTTGAATGTCCGCGTGAAGGTCACGGGTTGACCGGACACTTTCCAGGCTGTTTTTAAGCGCAACGCCGATGGAGGCGGAGGTTGATATGTTGCCTTTTATTAAACGGGGTTCCAGTCCGTTCTCAGCAACTTCTTCTGCCATATGGGCCAGTTGTTTCATTTTGGTGAATGAAAAATCCATGATTTGCCAGCCGGAAAGCCTGTTGCCCTGAAAAATCCATGCGTCCCGAATGGCCTGGAGCATCTGGGTATACTTTACTTCCACAATGTTTTGTAGTTTCTCAACAAAGGACTCCGGCAGTTCATTTTCTTCACCCGGAAGGCTTTGAGCTTGTTCGGGAGAGAGTTTGTCGTGGGTCCGCTGGAATTTTTGGCATGCATTTCCGATTCCCATGCTTCCCGCTGAAGAACCCGTTTAATATGCGGATCATCCATTAAATCTGCTTCCTTTAAATAATGGGGGATTAATTTGTTTTCATATGCCACATAGGATCTAAATATGGTTTTTCGGTTTGTCGGATCATAGGGGTAGGGTGCCGGGGTTAAATCCGGTTCGCCGCCCAGGCGTCCGATGATCATTCCCAGCCAGTGCATGTGCCACATTTCTTCCCTGGTGCGGGATAGCAGGCCGGCACCTATGGTTGAATCTTCCCCTTCAAGATAACTGTGAACCAGATAACGGATAATGGCGGCGTGTTCATCGGCCAAGTCCCTGTTGAGCATTTTGATGAGTTTTTCATTTTCCATCGATAGCGCTCCTGTGATTTGATCGTTTTAAGATGATCAAAAAAGGAAATAAAAAAGCCGGAAAACACACTGTGTGGATTCCGGCAAATTGGGTATTGACGGTGAAAGGATAGTGATTTTATTAAGGGGAGACAGTGGCTTCGCTAAATTCTACCCAGTAGCCTTTATTAAAGCCGTCCAGGGAGAGAGTAATGGAGAATTCCGAGGCATCGCCATCGCTGTTGAGATCACCTGCGGTTATCGTTTTGGTTCCGAGATTCAGCGCATGACCGTTGTATTCCGGTGTGTTGTTGTCGGAATCATCGATGGTGCCGCTGAAGCTGTTGAAATCGGCAGTCAGATCGCCGGTGACATCATCAGCTCCCCACGTGATGGATTTCAGCTGGCGGGTTGTCGGGTCGTCAATATTTTCAAATTCCGCTGAAAAATACATCCCTGCCGTGCGAAAGTCCGTGCTGGGGTCTTCGAAGTCGCTCCCGATCACGACATTTTCCCAGTCCTCATCCCACGCAAAACCCGGAGTAGGATTCTTATAATCATATTCGTCATGATATCCGAGTTTTAGTGATTCAATTTCAGTGTATTGATATGTATTGATATTAAACCAGGCATATGTTTGTGAAATGCCGCCGCCCAAATCGTTGATCGCAAAATCGGTAAACCCGGCTTTTGCATAAACTCCGGATAGTTCATCATCATTTAAGGCTTGCAATTCGCAACGACCGGTTCCTGTTAAAAAAATGAGTGTAATTGAGAATGACAGGAGGAATGCGAAAAAGATTTTCTTTGTATACATGGGGGCTCCGTCTTAAATTAAATAAACCAACTTAAATTAAAAAGAACTTCCATAAAATCATAGTTATAAAAAAATGTTATAATTTTCTACCAATATAAGCAGCAAGTCAAGAAGAATCAATTTGAAAAATATATCAAATTTTTCTTTTTTTAATGGCGAGCATGATACAAACGCTTGCACCTCCCCAGGTCAGAGAGATGCCGAACATCATCATTAAAATGGCACCAAGTGTCAAAGTAATCCTCCTTATTTTTCAGAAATTAAGTATGATGGCTTCGTAAAAAGTCCAAATTCTGTGTTGCGCTGCATCCTTCGTTTCTTCATGGTACGCTAAGTACAAATCATCACTCAGGATTTGCGCGCCTTAAATTTGGAGCTTTTTTCTTTGCCATCGGAATCTGACTTTTTACGAGACTATCAAGTATCGATCATAACAGGTTTTTTCCATTTAATCAACGACAGCATCAAGCTTAAAACAATCGCGGCAACCCACACGCCCCAGCCAAGACCGGCAAGGGCTGTTAAAGAATAATCGCCATAGGGCGTTTTAATATCGCCGATAAAATTCTGAACGGCTGTAATTCCTAGAACAATCGGGGTCAGTACTTTAATGCAGAAATTCCACCAGATCCCGACTTTGAAATCTGAAATCGGATGAATATGATCTTTGACGCTGTTGAGATTAAAAAACCACCCGAGCAGAATCACTTCAATTAACCCCGCAAAAACAATATTAAAATTATTAATAAAATGGTCAACAATATCCAAGATTAAAAGTCCGCTGCCGGTTGTAAAAATAAGGCTCAATAAACCGGCTGTCAAACAGTAACCAATGACCACTTTTTTTCTGCTAAGATTAAATTTGTCCATGATGCCCGACACCACGGTTTCGCTGATGGATATTTCAGATGACATGCCGGCACAGACAATGGAGACGAAAAACAGAACGCCCACAAAGGTTTGCATGAACGGAAGCTGGTTAATTGCTTCGGGTAATGTTACAAAAGCCAGAAAAACGCCGGACAGTTTGGCAGGCAACTCACCGCCGGACTGGTGCATCATAAACCCAATGATGCTGAAGACGGTTATTCCCGAAAGCAGGCTGAATCCGCAATTTAAAAAACCGGTGATAAACGCATTGTTTACAATGTCCGACTTTTCGGGTAAATAGCTTGAATAACAAATCATAATTCCAAATGCGATGCTCAGCGAAAAAAAGATCTGGCCGTAAGCGGCGACCCATACCCCGGCATCAAAGATTCTTGAGAAATCAGGTTTGAATAACAGCTCCAGCCCTTGTGATGCACCAGGCAGGGTAATGCTTCTAATCATAAGAATAAGCAGGATAATAATGAGAATGGGCATAAAAATCTTATTTGAGACTTCGATGCCTTTTTTTACCCCGCTGTACAGAACAATAAAGTTGATTGACCAGACAATCAGCACGGTGAATACAATCGGCATTCGGATTCCGCCGAAATCAAACGGTGATCCGGTCAGACCGAGAAAATTTTCCGTAAAAAAAATAATCGTATTCGCCCCCCAGGATTGCGATAAGGAAAACCAGATGTAATTAAAGGCCCAGCCAATGATAACAACATAGTAAACTGAGATGACAAAACTGATGGCCAGCTGCCACCAGCCAAGCCATTCCCATTTTTTATTTAACCGGGCAAAGGTTAAGGGGGCAGATCCTTTCATTTTATGCCCGATGCCGAATTCCAGTATCAGAATCGGAATTCCGGCAGTCAGCAGGGCAAAAAAATAGGGAATAAGAAATGCACCGCCGCCATTGTCGTATGCCATATAAGGAAATCGCCAGATATTACCGAGTCCGATCGCAGAGCCTACCGCTGATAATATAAAGCCGCTTCGGCTTCCCCATTGTTCGCGTTTCATTCAATGCGTCCCTTAATTATTTTGTATTTACGAAGCCATCAAGAGTAAAGTTTTTCTATTTTACGGGTATTCATTCATTTTTCAAGGATAAAAGCTAACAGGATAAAAGGAAACATTGGACATAACCGTGGAATCCGATTATTGAAAATACTTGCTGATTATTAAGCAAGAAGATAAACTTTATAAAATTTGAACAGGTGTAGTTTCTATGCGCTTATATTCGCAATACAATAATATGGAAAAGGAATCCGGAGTGTGAAAAGTATCGGCTTATATGTAAAGCAGGATGAGGAAGCTCTTAGAAAAGCAGATGCGCTGGAAAAATGGCTCAATTCAAAAAAAATTTCAGTGATCCGATCCCGGAGTTATTCTCCCGATGAGCCCGGATATAAAAATACTGTGATTAATAACTCTGTCCCGGAAGGTTTATTCTGCGTTTTTGTGCTGGGTGGAGACGGGACTTTTTTAAGCGCCTCCCGATGGGTCGGGCAGTATAATGTTCCGTTGATCGGGATCAAGTTCGGTGAAGTCGGATTTCTGGCAGAGACAGCCGGAGAAAATCTTTTTGCTGCTGCCCGGCGGGTTTTGGAAAATGACTATGTCATTGAAGAACGGTCCCGCCTGCTGGTGAAAGTTATTCGCAAAGAAAGGGAAATTGTCCGGGAAACCGTGTTAAATGATGTTGTGATTAATAAAGGGGCCTTGGCCCGGCTGGCCAATATTGAAACCTATATCAACGATCATTACCTGACAACATACAGGAGTGACGGACTGATTGTTGCGTCTCCGACCGGTTCCACTGCCTATTCGCTCGCAGCCGGCGGCCCGATTATGCATCCGGAAGTACAGGGAATTATAATTAACCCGATCTGTCCGTTTACGTTGACTAACCGATGCATGATCCTTCCGAATACTGTTCAAATTAAAATCAGGCTGGTTGAAAAAACGACCGATATTTTTATAACATTTGACGGTCAGAAAGTTATTGAAATTAGTGATAAGGACACAATCCTTATTTCAAAGAGCCCGCATCCGGTAAAAATTATCAGTTTTCCTGATCAGAATTATTTTGATATTTTAAAAACAAAGTTACGATGGAGCGGGGGCCGCATCTAAGATGGCTTCGGAAAAAGTCCAACTTCTGCGTTGCGCTTCATCTCATGTCATTCAACGTACGAACTGTACGCCTCATTCCATTCGATTCGCGCGCCTTGCCAATTTTATTAGATGGTGAACTTTTTACTTTGCCCTCTCAATAAAGGATAGTTTTTCTTACTCCTTCTCTATCCCCAGGATTTGCTTCAACTTCGGAATATCCGGCGAAAAATCGTTTTGTGGCTGCTGCCGGTTCATGGATTCAAAATGGAGAAATAGCCCGTCGAGTTTTTCTCTGCCAATGGGATCATTTGCCGCTTCCCGGGGTGTCATGCCTCCAAGTGCGGGCACTTTGATATCCAGCCAATCATTCCAGTGCTTTTCCGCCATTTGATTGATTTGTTGTCTGATTTCGGGAATCTGCATCAATTCTTCGTGTGTCCTGGCCTGCGCCTCGGCTTCCGGGGACGGCCCGTTGCCTGTCATTTCTTCCATGGTTTTTTTAATGGAGGTCATCACGGAATTTTTATAGACTGCATTGTCCTGTAATCGGTATTTGATTTCTATTTGTATGAGTTCTGAACGGATTTCAGAGTTTACCTCGATAGTGAGGCTGTTTTGGTTGATGTCAATATGCCCCATCACCGTATTCTCCCATTCCGGATGTTTCGGGTTCCCTTTTTTTAACCAGGGAAACCGGATTTTTTCAAGCGTACCGGTATCATCGAATTCAGCATCTAAAAACAATTCTTCATCATCCAGGCCATCCGCAAGTTCTTTTAAACAGTCGACCGCCTTTGCCGGTGTACAGTTGATGTCATAAAACAGCTTTATCGGGACCAGAGGATCGCCATCCGTATTTTGCAGCTCGGGCAATACCGGATTTTGAACATTTTCGTATATCTCAAAAAACACTTCCCGTAGCTCAAAATCGAGGTCCAGAAGCGACATTGCTGTCAACTCCCCATTTTCTTTTTTTAAGTTCTGCCTTAAACTGATAAGGGAACTGTGATAAATAGTCGGTATCAACAAAGTAAAGCATCCGATCATTACCGAGATCCCTTCCATGGAAATAACCCGGGTAAACAGGACCGCACCCTTTATCTCCTGGCGGGACGCCTGTTTTTCCAGAACAATATGCGTTCGATTCAACAGCAGATCCTTTATGGTCAGCGAGTTGCCGTAGTCCGAGTCAATGACCTGATAAAAACTGTATGGCTGTTGACAGGCCGTTTGTATATATTGATTCTCATAAGCATCCAGTTGATCGGGGTGTTCTTTAATGTAAAGCATTGCTATCGTTATTTCCGGGAGATCCATCGCATCCAGTGCATCATCATCCATAAATTCCGATACTTCCCAGATAAAGACAAACCAGAGTGAAAACATCGGATCCATATCCATTAAAATATTTTCATCAATCTCGATATCCCGGTATAATAAAAACTCATCCCAGGCAGCCGGAAAAATCTCATCGCCAAATCGTTCTTTAGCATAATCGAGCAGAAGCGAAACAAGGTCGTTTTCCGTTTTTCGAATTTTATGCCACATGAATTCAGACGATGGGGCCTTGTTCGCGTTGGTGCCCATATTTTGCAGACAGCATTTTTTATATTTTTTCCCACTGCCGCAGGGGCAGGGATCATTGCGGCTGATTTTCATAATTATTCCTTTTTTTAAATTAGCGGTTAAGCTGTTACAGATCGTTATTCAGATAATTTCACAAACTGCCAGAAAACAGAAGATTTATTAGTTTCAATCCCTTCTGTAATCAGGTCGTTGTTCCGATCAGCGCGACAGGAATGGCTACATTGACAGGATCGGTCACGTCTCAATCCCTTCTTAATTCAGGTCTGTTCCGATGTCTCTACGCAGAGACGATACATGTATCGTCTGTACGGTCTCAATCCCTTCTGTAATCAGGTCGTTGTTCCGATATATCAGCCGTGACCGGGTACGCACGGAACTGGACAGTCTCAATCCCTTCGTAATTCAGGTCTTTTCCGGCTCAAATCAAATCATCCTAGTCGGATGGATCCACGATTTGTCTCAATCCCTTCGTAATTCAGGTCTTTTCCGGCAAATCAAAACTTGGCTGAAAGAACAAAAGGAAAAAGTGTCTCAATCCCTTCGTAATTCAGGTTTTTTCCGGCAGAGGCTTTACTCTAATCAGTATAACCAGCCGGGGCTGTTTCCGTCTCAATCCCTTCGTAATTCAGGTCTTTTCCGGCACTTTCAAGACAGGTTCTGATTGTACTTTCAAGACAGGTTAGTCTCAATCCCTTCGTAATTCAGGTCTTTTCCGGCAGGAGGATTGCGAATATTGCAATTACTGCGAATATTGCAAGGTCTCAATCCCTTCGTAATTCAGGTCTTTTCCGGCTCCAGCCTTTGAATTGATTTTTAAAACAAATAGTTTGAACATACTTTTCGCGAACCGCAACAAAGTTTTGCGTTATTTCCATTTTCACCTCCTTTTTTAAATTTTATTTGTATTTAAGCAAAAGAAATAACAATAAAAAATAATTTTTGCGGACCTATTGTGCAATGATTTTATTTTTATCATTATATCACGTTGTTGTTGAAATGAGAAATTTTTTGGGCAGGTTCGCATTTTAATATACATAATACTCTTTATCCGGATCGATAAAAATTCCATTCCCGATATTCTCGAGCGTTCCAGCGCATTTTTCGCAAAGGGGGAAAAA
>JAJRPH010000336.1 GCA_024280875.1 Deltaproteobacteria bacterium
GTAAAAACCAAAAAAAAGGGTGTCCAGTATCCCTGATAAAGCAGGAAGAATCTATCATTTCTCCAGCCGGACGTATCTTTTTTTGTATTCTATCAATTTTGATGAATACATCCATTGATAGAAAATATGCTTTAACTATTTTTTTATTAAATTCCATATAATAAGGAGACAAGTGCATCATGACAGCTACATTGAGAAACATAACGTTGAAAAAAGAAACCTGCGTCAAGTCCCTTGGCCGGATTGCCGATAGCCGGACGGTCAAAAAAGGCTTGAAGATCTGCCTTGAACGGGCCCGGCTAATGACCGATGTATACAAAACCACAGATGGTGAACCGATGAATCTGCGCCGGGCCAAGGCTCTGGCAGCCATCCTGGACAACATGACCCTTTTTACCAGAGAAAAGGAATTGATTGTCGGTTGTTTTGCAAGTTCAGAGACCAGCCTGCCGACCTATCCGGAACTGTATTGGCGATGGCTGGAAAAGGCGGTGAAGAAGCTGCCTGATTATGCTGGAATGCTCAGCGAAGACGAGAAAGAAGAGTTTTTCGAAATAAACAACTTTTGGAAACCCCTTGCCATCCATGGGCGCGAAAGGGGATATATTCCAGACGGCATGCATTGGAAAATGGGCGAAACTGTCAGCGGGATGTGGATGTGGCAGTGGGAGATTTCAACACCAAATTATGAAAAGATATTGAATATAGGCTTAAATGGTATCGTCAAAGAAATAGACAGTAAACTCAAAAAAATCTCTGACGATATTTCCATACCTTCCGAAGATCGCATGAAAAAACTCGATGAACTCCGGGCGATGAAGATCTCAACCGAAGCTGTCGCACGCTGGGGATTACGATATGCGGACATGCTTGAAAATTATAAAAAAAACGTAAAGGATGAAAAAAGAAAAAAAGAAATAGACAGGATGATCAAAGTCTGTCGGCAAGTGCCTGCAAACCCTGCCCGTAATCTTAACGAAGCGCTGCAATGTTTTATTTTCATTAATTTTATTGTTAATTATATCGATCAGCCCCAGGTTGGAAACGGAATCCGTTTTGATAAAATCTTTGGCCCATTTTATGAGGCGGATATCGAGGCTGGCATTCTTGACAGGAATCAGGCCAAAGAGCTTGTAGAGGCAGTATGGGTGAAGATGCAGGAAGGCGGCTATGTCCAGCCCCCTATATGGGTTAATAACGGCGGCGGCGGCTTGGGTTTCCAGACCATCACCCTGGGAGGCGTTGATGCGGACGGAGAAGATATGACTAATGAGATTTCGCATATCGCTTTGGAGGTGACGGGAGATATAAAAACCATTGCCCCGCAGATAGCCGTTCGTATTCATGATAAAACGCCATCGGTACTTTATGAATCAATCTTTAAATGTGTTTATAGCGGCAGTGCTCAGCCTGGACTTTTTAATGACAATGTAAATATCCCCAGGCTGACGGATATAGGCGCCGGAATTGAAGATGCCAGGGATTACGGGATCAATAATTGTATGCAGCCGGTCATCCCCGGAAAAAATATTCATTACCGCGCAGGACATACCGGCGGTTTAATATTACCAATGTGTTTAAACCTTGCATTGTCCGAAGGTAAATTCATGGGAAATTTTGTGGGCGTTAAAACCCCGCCGATTTCTCAAATGCGTTCATCCAAGGATGTATGGAATGCCTTTTGTGCACAGGTCGATTACGCAGGCAAGGTACTGACGCATATCTCAAATATTGCGGATGTTCTCATGAAAAAATACATACCCAGGCCTTTTCTTTCCGCCATCCTGGATGGGAATATCGAAAAGGCATGTAACATGCGCGACTGGGAATATCTGGGTATGCGCCACCACCTTGTATTCGGCTGTAATAATGTTGCCGGAGGTCTGGCAGCGATTAAGAAACTGGTTTTTGAGGACAAGGCCATAAGCCTTGAAGAATTTTGTACTGCAGTGGAGAGCAATTTTGAAGGAAAATATGAAAATATCCGCCTGATGATTGAGCAAAAAGTACCCAAGTTCGGCAATGATGATGATTATGTGGACCTGATAAGTAAAGACATCATGTTGAAAGTAAAAGAAGTATGTGATCATTCCATAGATATCTACGGGAATCCGCATTTAATTGACGGCACAACGGCATCCGCGCCCATCGGCGTGGGAATGCTTTTGCCTGCGACATTTGACGGGCGAAAAGCAGGTGAGCCGTTTCATGATGGAAGTATTTCCCCGGTTCAGGGCAAGGATACCAGCGGACCAACAGCGACGTTACAGTCCGTGGCAAAAATAGATCCGTTAAAGACCGGTAATTTTTTATTAAACCAGAAATTTATGCCGGTGTTCTTTTCGCCCGCAAAATACAGCCTGATGAAAAGCTATTTAAAAACCTGGAGAGATCTGGGCATACATCATATCCAGTTTAACTGCGTAGACCGTCCTCTGTTATTAGATGCAAAAGAAAAGCCGGATTCCCATGAAGGACTGATTGTCCGGGTTGCCGGCTATTCAGCCTATTTTATCGATCTTGACAATCGAATGCAGGATGAAATTATTCTACGGACGGAACAGATGTTTTAGGAAGGTCGCTAACTGACAGATCCCTAATCAAAATCAAAATATATGAAAAGGACTTATATCAATGAGAAAAGCAATCAGGATGACAAAAATAGTTATTGCGACGGTTAAAGCATTTGTCGAATATCAAATATTTTATCGGAAAAACGAGACTAAATTATAGTTAATTTATCACTGCTGTCCGGTTAACTTTTTTTACTACAATATAACACCTTGATTATTAATATGATACTTGCAATTTTATTTTTTGAGATAGCGTTTTCGGTTTTTTTGTTATTTTTCGCCTCCGGCGAGGTTTTTTTATTATA
>JAJRPH010000337.1 GCA_024280875.1 Deltaproteobacteria bacterium
AAGCTGTTCTGATACTGTGCGGGCATTATGCATATCAAGTACAGGTCCGATTTTGTCAACAGGCACCTGGCGGGTTAAACCATCCGAGCATAATAATATCCTGTCTCCAGGCAAAACAGGGAAAGAACCGCTGTCCGGTGTCATGGACGGGCAACCCACGCATTGATCAAGCATATTTCTTAAAGGATGATGATCAGCCTGATACTGACTCAGGGTGCCGTCATCAATTAAGTCCTGCACAAAGGTATGATCAGTAGTGATTTGCTTTAAGGCGCCATTTCGATATAGATACAGCCGACTGTCCCCCACATGGGCCCAGTAAACCTTTTTATCTGTGACAAGGGCAACCGTGGCGGTGGTTCCCATATCTTCAAATTCAGCCTCCCTTTCCCCCCTGAGCCTGATATTATTTCCAGCCTTGTCCAGAATATCAGCCAGGCCCTGCTCAATCGTCTCTGCAGGAGCCTGATACTTCTGTAAAGTATCCACAACAATCTGCGCCGCAATATCCCCGCCGGCTTCACCGCCCACACCATCGGCCACACCGAGAAGAATCGCCTGCCTGTCCTGAAGCGGCCGGATTAAATAGCGATCTTCATTACAGCTACGTTTATAGCCGATATGAGAAGTGCCCCAGCAATTTTTCATCAGCTTTGACATTTTATGCCCTTATAATCTTACTTAATGGCGGAGACATCCATTACACACCGGAATCCAACCTCTTCAAAAGATTCCCATGGTTGACGTTCAATTATTGAATGACCGACATCTGTTTCCTCTTTATTCCAGGAATTGCCAATTACAATGTACGCCTTCCCCTTATCAGGCCTCGTCTTTAAGGTATTATCCGGATTGCCTGAAGATTTAGTGGCCCATTCACTGACACACTGGTTTAGTCCTCTGATGCCAAGGGAATTGGCATCCAGAAGGAGCACCGGTGTTGGAATCGGTTTTTTTTCACATGAATCCCCCAGCAAACTTGCGGGAAATTCTTGCGCTCCCTGGTATGCATAAACCCACTCAATATCCGTCGGCAATCGTTTCCCGTAAAATCGGGCATATGCCATGGCGCCGAATGTAGTGACACGCAAAATCGGACAGGCTGTATGGCCGGGATGCTTCACTGTAAAGTTCCCATTGCTGAAAATAATGGGCTCATAGCCTTCTGTAACTTCCCCCAGCATCAGCCATATTTTTCCATCACCGACCACAACATTATTTTTTATTTTTATTCTGTTTTTAACCTGATTCAGAAATGAGACAAACTGAAGATTGGTCACCGGTGTCTCGTCCATATAAAAAGGCTTTACGGTGACCCGGCGGTTTTTGGAAAGCATAAGCGCTCCCCCCGGCACATAACGAAGCGTGGCTTTATCTCTTGTAAAAACTGGTTTTTTTATATTTGCGTAAACAGGACGATCTGACACAATTGATCCGTTGAGATTCAACGAAACATGTTGTTTGGCTGAATCGGAAAGTTGCCCGGGGTTGCCGAACAGATGCCAGATGCTCATTATAAGAACCGACAATACGGCAATAGAGATACCGGACCATATCCATTTGGGATGTTCAAGAAAAGATCGGCCTTTCCTGTTCTGTTTTTGTTGTACCTGAAGAGCTTTTAAGATGTTATTTCGAAGTTCCTCAACTGATTGAAACCGTTCATCCTTGTTTTCAGCAGTGGCTTTTTGGATTATTTGATCCATGGCTTTAAAAAAAAGCGTCTCCGGCTTTTTTAAGCTGACACACTTAAAATGAGTCGGACTTGAACCTGTGCTTATTTTGCCGACGATCGACTCATAAAGGATCTTGCCCATAGAATAAATATCTGCGCGATGATCCGTACGCCTGAAGTCGGCAAGCTGCTCGGGCGCCATGTACATGATGGTGCCCTTGAAATCCATGGACTGGGTGACCCCTTTCCACCTGCATGAACGGGACAGGCCGAAATCGGTAATTTTAGGAATGATTCCGTCCATTAACACATTTTCCGGTTTTATATCCCGATGAACCATGTCTTTATTGTGAACCGCCTCAACACCATCCAGCACGGGCAAAAAATATTTCTCAATCCACTCCCGGGTCAGGTCATCCTCCGGCTCAAATCCCTCTTCAGACATGGTTTCCCGAAGGGTATCCCCGGGAACATATTCCATCGCGATATAATTAATCTTTTCCGCCGATCCCCCGTTTGGGATCGATTCCAGGCCATAATCAAAAATTTGCAATACATTGGGATGATGGATTCCGGCCATTGCCTGGACTTCTCTTTGAAATCGTTGTAATGCTGTTTCAACTTCTTCATCGTCATCTTCAATGCTTTCAATCCATTGCTTTGAGATGCTCTTAATGGCCACATCCCGATTCAGGTTGATCTGATGCGCCCGGTAAACTTCACCCATACCGCCTTTGGCGATAAATTCAAGAATCACCCATTTATCACCCAGTATGGTCCCTATTTTTATTTGATTTGTTGCTGAATTACTCATTTATTCCGGTTTCCCCTCTTACCATCACGTTGCAAGGTTGTGGTAAGTATGGTCTTTTATCTTCATTAATCATAGTTCCGACACAGCCACATTTCGCAAAAACCTCGGTGAAAGACAAGAAAAAAAATTGTGCCGAAAAAACCGCCCCCCAGAATATGAAACCAGAAAAAAACCGGTGAAACATTGCTTTTTAGCCTCCTGACTGTTTTATTTTTTTTGAAAATAATGGTATAGGTTATTTGCAAAGGACGTGCCAATTGAGACTTACTGCATTATACCAGAATGGCATGAATGATGCTTTATAAAAAATTAAGACTGTATTTTTCGTACGGGCACGGGCAGGGAATTTCAGAAGATCACGACGTGCTTTCAGGTACCGGCCCCGTGATGTGTCTTTTTTGATCTGTGAAAAATCAACGCATAGCTGGGTAATTATTTCTCACTTTTATATTTTGAACCATCCTTACTTTCTGTTATAAGTGAAAAAATAAAAGTATAAGAGGTAATAATGACAAACCCGTAAAAAGTCAGATTCCGATGGCAAAGAAAAAAGTTCCAAATTCGAGGCGCGTAAATCCTGTGTAATGATTTGTACTTAGCGTACCATGAAGAAACGAAGGATGAAACGCAACAAAGAATTTGGAACTTTTTACGAAGCCATCAGGTATTTCGAACAAAATATCAGAACCGAACCTGAGCCCCACCTCCAAAACCATAATCCGCGTGCCATTGTCCCACAACGGAGATATACCTGCAAACCAGATATGCCAGCCGTGTTCTTCCCTCCCAATTATCATGGGTGTCATACTGCGCTTCGCCGGATAAAGTAAGACGCGGGGTCAGTTCAAAAGATTTCGCAAGGTTAAACCTTGCGCCGCCATCAGTATCAATCCACGCGCGGGACTCCATATTGAACGGCAGGAGGTATCGGAGACCAGCCACACCGCGCGTATCATCAAGCGTGTCATCGGTGCCCAGCAAATCCGCACCGGCAAAAACGGTTAAAAAACGGTTAAAATAACGGTCATAGGTAAAAATGCCTTCCCATCCGGGATCATCCACATCCTGCCATCCCGCTTCCCACTCCGCGGTCAGGATATTACGGGTATTGGACAGCATGAAAAAGCCTTCGGTCATGTTGCTGAGAATATCAGCCTGCCCCCAGAAGTACCAGGAATCTTTATAAAGATCAGGGCGAAGCGCGGCCAGCTGGGGGCTGATGTTAAAGTCTTCGTAATGCACGACACGCGCCATGCCGCTCTTCATGTGGTAAAGAAGATGACAATGGAAAAACCAGTCGCCGAATTCATTGGCGTCAAATTCGATAACGGTTGTAGACATTGGAGCAACATCCACCGTGTGTTTCAGGGGGGCGTAATCACCCTGGCCATTGATTACACGGAAAAAATGACCGTGCAGATGCATTGGATGATGCATCATGGTCCGATTAATCATAATAAAGCGCACAATCTCGCCTTCCTTGACCTGAATCATATCGCTTTCCGAAAGCGGCTTGTTATTGAGAAACCAGACATACCGTTCCATGTCTCCATCAAGCGTAAGACGTATTTCCCGCACGGGTTTGTCATCAGACAGGGACGTAGGTTTTTCAGAGCGCAGTTTGTCGTACGGGGGCCATGGACGACG
>JAJRPH010000338.1 GCA_024280875.1 Deltaproteobacteria bacterium
AATCCGAGGGGCAGGTGCACTTCCCCTCCAGGTTCCTGAATTGTTTTTTTACAATACGATCTTCAAGGGAATGAAAGGACAGGAAACAAATCCTCCCGCCGGGATTCAAAAAATCTACGGCACCAGCTATAAAGGATTCCAGGACTTCCAGTTCATTGTTAACTGCGATGCGAAGGGCCATGAATACTTTTGTGGCAGGATGTTTCCGTCGTTTATGCATCGATCGATTCGGGATCGCATCACAAACGATTTCAGACAGATCTGTACTGGTTCGTATTCTTTGACCGGCTCTTACGGTAACGATCCGGCGGGCAATCTTTCTTGCCGATCGTTCCTCGCCGTAGCTTTTGAAAATTCTTTCGAGACCTTCTTGGGTCTCATTATTGACTATATCTGCCGCGGTGATGCCGGATGAGGCATCCATTCTCATATCAAGGGGTTCCGTCTTCTGGAAGCTGAAACCGCGGCCACTGTTTTCAATTTGATTAAATGAAAGGCCGAGGTCTGCAATGATTCCATCGACCTTGCAGATATTTAGCTGCGAAAGGATATTCGGGAGGTTGACATAATTATCATGAATCAGGCGAACGTTTGAAACATCAGGTTTAAGTACCTGCACTGCATTTTGAATTGCGTCTGCATCCTGATCAATTCCGACTAACAATCCATCCGGCCTTATTTTTTCCAGTATTGCGCTGGAATGTCCTGCTCCGCCGACCGTACAGTCCACATAGCATCTTCCCGGCTTGCAATTCAGATACTCGATTACTTCGTTGAGCATCACGGGTACATGTCGATAAATCATGACATTATAACCCTAATTTTGCTATTTCGTTTCGGACCTCCTCTTTTCTCATATCCTCTTCTTCCAGCAACTCATTGTCTTTCTTCCACTTTTCCCGATTCCAGACTTCAAAATGATCCGTTACACCGACCAGTGAAATGTCCTTCCCCAGTGCTGCATAGCTTCTCAAATTCGACGGGACCAGGATACGCCCCTGTTTATCACATGGACAGTCTGATGCATTTCCAATAAAAAAACGCCTGAACCGGCGCATAGTGTCACTTTTCTCAGCCTGAGAATTAATCTTTTCTGAAACTTCACTCCATCGGCCATAAGGATAAACAAAAAGCGCCTTATCCATAGGGGCAACCACCACGCCACTGCTACCCAGCTCATCGAGCACCTGCCTAAACCTGGAAGGAACAATGATGCGCCCTTTCTCGTCAATAGTATGCTCTGAAGTCCCAAAAAACCGTTCCATGGAACAATCTCCAATAAACATCCACTTCAATCCACTTCTGTTCCAATAATATAGAAAAAGATAAAAATGTCAAGCAAAATAATAATAATATTTTTATTTTTTCTAATAATTATTGAATATTAAAAATCAGATTTTTAAAGTGGAGCAATGTGGGTGAATATTTCAAATATATACATAAACAGCATGAATTCAACCCCAAAATATTTTAAATAAAAATGAGGTTTGACGCATACCAAGTAGAAAATTAAATTAATAATGTCGGCCTCGTAACAAGTGCCACCCAAAACTAATTTTTTACAGGATCTTAATTATTGAATCGTAAAATTCAGATAAATATGCTAAATAAATAAAATAAATAACCATATTTCAAATCAACAATTTGAAATTACTATCAATAAACATTCCACCATACATAAAACAATAATCAACAGCCGGTTCAACATTCAGTCAGCATTAAATAACATACTATTACACTCTCTTTAGGAGGAATACATGGCGGTAATCACAATTAACAAAGAATTCGGCACCCATAGCCAGCGCGTTGCATCCAAACTGGCGGAAAAACTTGGATATGAATATATAGGAGACCAGCTTCTGGCCCAGATCGCCAGGGAACTGAATCTTTCGGAACATGAGGCGGCAACCTTTCGGCAGACGTCAAAATCTTCCGTGCTCAGACTGGTTGACAAGTACACCTGTTCAATTGTTCAAAAAGTAGTGGATCGAGAACACGGATGCCTGGACGACAGAGCATATTCTGAAAAATCAAAAGAACTGGTTGAAAAACTCTATGATAATGGCAACGTCATTATTTTGGGCTGGGGCGGGCAATGCATTCTCAGGGAGAAACCCGACTTGCTTCATGTCAAGCTCATAAAAGACCCTGAGTTAAAAATCACCGAACTCATGGATCAGCAGCATTTAACCCGTAAAGCCGCCGAACATAAAATTAACAATGACGAAGAGGATTTTAAGGCATATATAAAAGAATATTTCAATGAGGACTGGAATGATGCCCGTTTGTATGACTTGATCATCGATATGGGAAAAAATTCAGTAATGGAAGCGGTTGACCTGATCTGCGAAAACCTGAAACACAAACTGAAAGAATGAAAGTTATTCAAAAATACCGATCCGTCATTCATGCCATTTTTTCGGATCAGATAATCAAACCTACCCAGAGATTTTTCAGGAAGGAGGCTGCCAGCAGCCTCCTTCTGCTTGCAGCCTCCATTATTGCACTGACATGGGCCAATTTGCCTGCGTTCGGATCCTATCATCATATCTGGCACACTAAAATCGGACTCACCATCGGTCAGACAATAATCACCAAAAGTCTGATTCACTGGATAAACGACGGATTAATGGCCCTTTTCTTCTTTACCGTCGGCCTTGAAATCAAACGGGAGCTTCTTGTCGGCGACCTCTCGACACCGAAAAAAGCCCTATTTCCTGTTTTCGCGGCGTTAGGAGGAATGCTGGTGCCGGGCATTATTTTTGTCCTGATTAATTTCAACACCCCATCCGCCGACGGCTGGGCGATTCCCATGGCTACCGATATCGCCTTTGCCATGGGCGCCATGGCCATTTTCGGCAAAAAGCTGCCGATGGGCCTGAGGGTCTTTCTAGCCGCATTTGCGATCGCTGATGACTTAGGAGCCGTACTTGTCATTGCTTTATTTTATACAAAAGAAATTGTTTTTTCCAACCTTGCAATCTGCGGCATCCTGATTCTGATACTTGGAATCGTCAACTTTCTATGGATACGCAGGACCATTGTTTACGCGGTTTTAGGCATAATGATCTGGATCGCTGTAATGGGCTCAGGACTCCACCCCACAGTTGCCGGAATCATTGTGTCCATGTTTATTCCGGCCCGGGGCAAATATGACACGGACCTTTTTGTTCAAAAAGTCAAACAAAGACTGGATGCCTTCCAATGCGCTGAAAACAGCTGCGGCTTTTCCATTCTATTGAATGAAGACCACATGAATGCCGTGCAAAGCCTGGAACATGACTGTCACAATGTTGAAACCCCGCTTCAGAGGATACTGCATTTTCTGCACCCATGGGTCGCATTCCTCATTTTACCGATTTTTGCCTTAGGAAACGCCGGCCTGACCTTTCACGAATTAAATTTATCCGAAGCCATGGGGCACCCCTTGAGCATAGGAATCATCCTCGGATTAGTTCTTGGAAAACCAATCGGTATAACACTTTTTTCATATCTTTCGGTTAAGACAAAGATAGCGGCCCTGCCCCAGGACATTGCCTGGCCCCATATTTTCGGGGTATCCATGTTCGGCGGCATTGGATTTACCATGTCCCTGTTTGTTTCCGGACTTTCGTTCACCTCCCCGGAATTAATCAATTATTCAAAATTTGCGATTCTGGCCGGGTTACTCCTTTCTGCGGTTACCGGCATTCTTTTCCTGCTGATATACACTTTCAAAATGAAACCGTAAAAACAAAATTGATAGTCCCGTAAAAAGTCAGATTTCGACGGCAAAGTATAAAAGTTCACCAATACATACAATTGGCAAGGCACGCAAATCCTGAGTAATGATTTGTACTTATCGTACCATGAAGAAGCGAAGGATGCAGCGCAACGCAGAATTTGGGCTTTTTACGAAGCCGCCAAAATTCAATTTTCAGACCTAAATTATATACTGCATGATAATTTGTAATGTGATATACTAAAATTTATACTTAAAAACCCTGCTTGCACTAACCCTTATATATTAACCGTAGAGACTGACTCATGACCCAACCCAAAGGACATGGCAGCCAGGCGTACAAACAGGATTACGAACGCATTCTGGAAAAAACAGGCCTTTCGGTGCAGCATAAACCCGAATGGCGCAGGACAATACCAGACAGCAGCTATTGGGCTGATTTTTCCGTTTTAAATCAAAATATTCTCGTCAACTCTCCATCCGGCATTGCCACATTAGCGGATATTGAACAATCAACAGAGTTAAATCTAAATGTAAGACATCAGGGCATCCCAAAAGAAGCCCCATACGTCCAGATTGAAAATTACCAGCAACTGCATGGCACAACGCTTGATGCCCGGAAACACTTTATCAACTACCTCAAAAACCGGAACCATCTGCAGGCCGTCATTTTCTGCAATACATCGGCGATGTTTAAGTTAAGCATCAACCTGGGAAAACGTAACTATCCGTTTAAGTTTAATATCCATATAGCAAACGAACTTTCTGAAGCGATTCAACTTGCTCAGAGACTCCTGTCAAACAAAGATTTATTGCCGAAAAACGGTGCCCCTCCCCTACATGAAACCGAAATTCCTGATATCGTCGACAAGAAAGAATGGTCCATAGATCTTGGCGAATACAAAATGCGGTTCGAACTCATTAATGGAGATATACTCCATCCTGTGCCATCCGGTTATTTAAGGGCGGAACATATTAAGCCAATTTTCAAATTGCAAAAAAAAATGTTTGCTGAAATGGACTTAAAAGACGGGAAATATTATCTGCTGTCTAATCAAAACGCATTAAAAGGGGCCACCTTAAAAGCCCGGCTGGATTTTGAGACAACGCTTCGAAAATGGCACAAGCAACATCCCGTGCGGATGCTTATTTTTTACAACACCAACTGGGCATTACGAGCGGCCATTAATCTCGCCAGAATAACCGCCCCGTATGATGTTCATATCGTAGATAATTTATCCGCAGCATTGGGATTAATAGAATCAGAAAAAAAACAGGGCTGGCAACCTGCGATAAAAACAGCCGGGAATAACAACACCATTGACGAGATGATTCATCTCTTAACCGCTATTAACTGGAACGCCCAGGATCCCGAAACAATTATCCGGAAAGTTGACCCAGCACATCCGCTTTATCCAGTGGCTGAAGCTGTCTCTTTAATTAAAATGGACATTGATCAACTGCTGCAGGACCGAGACAATTCGGAAAAAGCCCTTCGCAAGAGCCGTGAAAAATATAAAAGCATTCTGGACAATATCGAAGAAGGCTATTATGAAGTTGACCTTTCCGGGAATATCACTTTTTCCAATCCTTCCCTTTGCACCATCCTGGGATACCCGGCGGCAAAACTGCAAGGAATGAACTTCCGTAAATTTTGCGCCAAAGATCACATTGAACCTATTTTTAAAACATTTAACCAGGTTTACCGGACCAGGCAGCCGGCAGACGGGATTAACTGGAAACTGATCCAGGAGGAGGGCTCCGAACGATTTATTGAGACATCAATTTCAGCGATTCAAGACGACAATGAAAACCCCATTGGATTTAAAGGCATTGTCAGAGACATTACCCAGCGCATTCAGTCAGAAAAAGAAAAGGAAAAACT
>JAJRPH010000339.1 GCA_024280875.1 Deltaproteobacteria bacterium
GCACCGCCGATAATTATCAGAGCCGCAGACCTGATGGATTTTTCGGCGGCAAACGCCTCAATTGATTCATGCACGATATCTCCGTCTTCAAGGCGTATCACAAAAATACGCCCCTGGACTGCTTCACTGTATTTCAATGGTTGACTCCGTTAAGTTATTAATTTTTCTTGCCATATTGTTAAATATACCAATGGCTAAGTTGAAAGTTCCACCAATCCTATAAAATATGGCAAGGCGTAATGGTTTTTCAGACTTAAGATAATACATGTAGTATATTGAAAGCCTGAAAAACTACTACAACGCAGTAGATGGGACTTTTACGACGCCATCATTATTGCCCATGCTGGAACGATAAAACACCTGCCGGCACATTCATAAGCGGGGTACCGGAAAAGGATATGCACTCCCCGACCTGAAATGCTTCCGGAAGCTTTTTCTTGATCTGCTCAAATATTTCCGGACGACATGCAAACATCAGTTCATAGTCTTCGCCGCCGGCCAACATCACCTTTTCCGGATTTAACGAATATTTGTCACAAAATTTCGCCAGTATGGGATCAATTTTAAAAGACGTCGGTTCAAACCTGATTGAAACATTTGAAGCAGCCGCAATATGGCCGGTGTCTCCGGCCAGACCGTCACTGACATCCATAACACATGCGACTTTGTGTTCAGACAAAATTTTTGCCGCATCAAACCGGGCCAGAGGGCTTTTAAATTTTTCGATTAATTTTGGATATCCGGTTTCATTTTTTTTGAGGCACCGGAGTCCGGCGCGGGCCAACCCCAAGGGACCGGTCACATAAACGCCGTCACCCGGCAGGGCATTTGAACGCAGGGGGAAAATATCCGGATGCCCCTCTCCCACCGCAAACAGGTCAATGGAAAACTCTTCTCCGGAAGAGACGTTTCCCCCGCCAAGGGTTGCCTGATATTTTTTAAGCACCCGACCGATTCCTGAATATAAGTTTTCAATATCCGGCTCAGACATATACGATGGAATCGACAGGTTGATAAACAGGCTCACCGGCTGCGCATAAGATGCGGCCAGATCACTGAAAGTGATTTCCACCGCTTTTTGTCCGATTTCTTCAAGTGTCTGCCAGTCCCGGCGAAAATGCGTATCCTCTTTCTGGGTATCGGTTGTAATCACCAGGTTGGTAATTGTTTCAAACAGGGCCGCATCATCGCCCGGCGGGACTTTAAGCCCGAATGAAGCCAAGCCTGAAGGAATAAAATCAGAAGAATTCACCCCGGCAATCAGTTTGTCAATCAGCGCAAACTCATTATTCCAGCCGACCCTCAGTGCCCTCGGACTACAATTGCAAGCCATGCCCAGTTCCCGGGCCCGACCCATCGGATCTTCTGCCCGGGTAATACAGCTGATCACGGCAACTCCTGCGGCGCCATGGGAAAAACACTCATCAACCCGAAAAGAGTCAATCCCCCCGATGGCAACCACCGGGAGTGGAGATCTTTCGGTGACCTTCCGCAATCCGGTAAGACCAATCACCGGGCTGGCATCACCTTTAGTATCTGTCGCAAAAACCGGACCGGCACCAATATAATTACAAAAAGAAAGATCCGTTTTCTCCAGTTCTTCAATGGTTGACACGGAGATACCAATGATCGCATCAGGCCCCATAATCTTTCTGGCAATCGAAACATCCTCATCAGACTGCCCGAGATGTACGCCGTCCGCATCCACCGCTTTTGCCAGAATGATATTATCATTGATAATCAGCGGAACCGAATGTGTTTTGCATAATTCCCGAATGGCTTCAACTTCCTTAAAATCTTTTAATGAAAAGGACTTGTGACGGTATTGAATCACTGTGGCGCCGGCGGTGATCGCAATCTCCACCTGCTTTACCGGCGGACAGGCAGGCGCCTTTTCATCCGTGATAAAATAAAACCGTAATATGTGATTTAAGTCCAATTTTAAAAAAACCTTTACCCGAAATTAAATGCAACACAGTAAAACTTTTTCGTGGTGATTTTGGAATCACTGCGGCATAAAAAAAAATTAACTTTGACCATTTATTTCAAATAAATCAGCCCACACCCTAAACCGCAATGCCTGATCGGAACCGTAACTTTCAATCTTTTTCACAACCGCTTTTGTACTCAGTTCTTCAATATCTTGGTCTATCTTTTTGGAGAAAAACTTATCCGCATAACAGATAATCTGCTCTTCTATACTAATTGGAATCATGTTCCTCATGGGAAGGGGCAAATGGAATTTAGTAATATCATCAACGCTCAGACCGGCACCTACATGACGTTCGCAAACCAGCGCATGCCTGTGATGCCCCATGTCTTCCATCAGTCTGCGTCCCAGATACCCATGGCACACATAGGGGAGATGACCGTTACACCCGATAGAAGGCACATTTGTATAAAAAATACCGATATCATGGAGCATGGCCGCTTCTTCAATAAAACGAATATCCGGCTTTAAATCCGGTATTCTTTCAGCCACGCGAAGGGCTTTTTCGGCCACCGCTTCTGAATGCTTTAAAAGTATTTCGCGGGCTTTTACCCCGGGTGCATAAAACTCATTAATAATATCGATTGGTTCCATTTAAACATTTTCCCTATGCATGACCGGAAAGCAGCACATTCTCGATAAACGGATCCAGATGCCCGTCTAAAACACTTTCCACGTTTCCGATTTCCATATTAATCCGGTGGTCTTTGACCATCTGATACGGATGCATGACATAAGAGCGGATCTGACTTCCCCATGCAATCTCATCTTTGGTATCATGCATGGCCTGCAGTTTCTTCTTCTGTTTATCTTTTTCTATCTGATACAGTCGGGCACCCAGCACTTTCATTGCCAGTTCCTTATTCCTGAGCTGCGATTTTTCCTGCTGACACTGAACCACAATGTTTGTCGGGATATGCGTAATCCGGATGGCGCTGCTTGTTTTATTCACGTGCTGGCCGCCGGCCCCGCTGGCCCGGAATGTGTCGATCCGAAGGTCGTTTTCATCAATTTCCACTTCAATTTCATCATCCAGTTCCGGATAAATAAATACGGACGCAAATGACGTATGACGTTTTCCGTTGGCATTAAACGGTGATATTCTGACCAGCCGGTGAACCCCGCTTTCTGTTTTCAAATATCCGTAGGCATAATCCCCATCCACGGAAAAAGTGACCCCCTTGATACCGGCCTCATCCCCGGCCTGATAATCAATCATATGGACCTTGAATCCTTTGTGCTCTATCCACCGGGAATACATCCGAAACAGCATTTCCGCCCAGTCCTGGGCTTCTGTCCCGCCGGCACCGGCATTGATGGACATAATGGCATTTTTTTTATCATCTTCTCCGTCAAGCATTAATTCCACGGAAAAGCTTTTAATCTGTTTTTCAAGCTTTTCTGAAAGCTTATACGCCTCTTTAACAGATTTTTCATCCGATTCTTCTATCGCAAGCTCAAACAGGATCTCACATTCCTCAGCTGCTGAGTGCAAAGAATACCAGCGCTCGATGGTGCCGGAAAGGCTCGATCTTTCCTTTAGAATTATTTTTGCATTTCCCGGATCATCCCAGAACGATTCTCCGGCAATTATATTTTCAATCTCATCCAGCCGTTCTTGTTTTGTCGAAAGGTCAAAGATACTCCTTTAACTTTTCCAGCTGTTCATAAAACCCTTTAATAGCCTGCTTTAAATCTGATGCCATGATGCCTCCTGATTATTCCCTTTATTTCTTATCCTTTGTCTTACACACAAGGATAATATTTTTTACACTGAGTTTTCTGACTTCTTCTACCTTCTACCGTCAGCCTTCCACCTTCTCCCTAAACACTTGCCCTGCTAATTTTATCATTATAATAAACGCCAGTACAATAAAGCAACACAGAACAAGCAGATTCCCGTGGCGGTTATAAAATGTGGTCTGATTTTTTATCACCGGAACCGAACATGTCATGGCCGCTTCCTCAAAAAGTTCGGACCGGGCCAAAACTCTTCCGGCCGGATTAATGAATCCACTGATACCGGTATTGGCCGCCCGGATCAAAGACCGTCTGTTTTCTACCGCTCTAAAAACAGCCATTGAAAAATGCTGATACGGTGCGCTGGTATTTCCGAACCAGGCATCATTTGTGATATTCACCAGAAGCCCGGCATTATTTGCCACGAGTTCTGATGCTAGTTCCGGAAAGATAATTTCATAACAAATAAGCACACCGATATCCGCCGGAGCCCATTTTAACGTATCCTCTTTTTTCCCGGCTTTAAATTCTCCAACCTGGGCGACGATATGACTGATAAACGGCAGCCATTTCTTAAGCGGAACATATTCTCCAAAGGGTACGAGATGAGCCTTGTCGTTTCTGGCCGCAATATCGCCATCCGGCGTCACCAGATATGCACTATTGTATAAAAGATTTTGAGACGCCATAAATTCCACCGTCGGGCTACCGACAACAAAATAAGTCTTCATAGCCCGAATTGCCTGCAACACCATTTTCGTCATCTCGATATTATATTTAAAATAAAACGGCGCTGCCGTTTCCGGCCAGACGATCAAATCCGGATGAGCCTTGTTTGCCTGTGCAGACAGCCGGATATATTTTTCAATGGTATCTGTCCTGAACTTTAAATCCCATTTGGCCGTCTGTTCAATGTTTCCCTGAATAACCGCCACATTCAATTTTTCAGATTCTGCCATCATTGTCTTCACTGATTTCAACCGGGCATTCCCATAGCCCATGATCAGAGCGAATACAGATAACAGCATCAGAAAAGAAACGACCGTTTTTCGGGCATCTATATGGTGGCCCTGCCATTTTTCCTTCTTAAGATAGAGCAGGCCGAAAAAGATTACAGCATTTGCCAGCGCAATAACAAAAGAAACCCCATACACACCAAAAATGTCTGAAATCTGAATTAAATAAAGATGAGTAAACTGTGTATAGCCAATCAACCCCCAGGGAAATCCGGTAAACGCAACTGACCGGACATATTCCAGACAGACCCAGAAAACCGGAATCAAAAACAGCGAAAAAAATGACCCGGAACAAAAAATTCTGACCATCCCCGCAAATGCCGCCACATACAGGGATAAATAAAATATCAGCGGAATAAAAATGATCACACTCAACCACAACGGCAGGTATCCGTAAATATTCATTGTCCCGATCAGCCAGTAAAGCATGGTGGCAAAATGAACCATTCCGGCTAAAACACCCAGGATAAAACTATTTCGGATAGATACATCCCGTATGGCAAAAA
>JAJRPH010000340.1 GCA_024280875.1 Deltaproteobacteria bacterium
ACTTACCTGCATCTCTGATTTCAACAGTATTATCATTAATAAAAAGATATGAAGGCGATTGTGCTTTACCGGTGATGACAATACCGTCATAACCGGCAAACTTAAGATAAGCACCGAAAAAACCACCCACATTGCTGTCTCCCCAGAACCCGGTCAGGGGAGATTTCGAGCAGACGGTCCACCTGGCCACGCCATTCATTTTCATGCCTGTCAATGGGCCAGTCATTAATACAAAAGGATTTGCGTCTGACAAAGCGTCAAATACCGGATTGTCCTTTATTATATCCAGATATATCTGTGTGCCAAAACCCAGGCCGCCAATATGTTTTCTGGCGAAATCCATGTCCAACGGTTTTTTTTCAATACCGCCGGAGGACAGGTCGATATACAGGATTTGTCCAGCATAACCGCCCATATTCATCTTCTCCTAAAAATTTAAATGGTTTTTAATTGATGGCTTTAATTCCGTAAATAGCTTTTACAAAAGCAATACGCTTATGCTGTAGGCGGTTTATACGCTTTTGTAATATTGTATTGCTCAAACCCGTTAGCATCAAGGTACTGCGGATACATTGCATAAGCCGGTTTAATCGCCGGAAGGAGTTTCAATACTTTAGGGATCGGGCCTTTTGCGATCATTTCTTTACGGGTCAGGGCTTTTGTCAAATTCACCATACCAAACCAGAACCTGTGGGCAATATCTGAGGACATGGACATTTCAACAATGGCTTTTGTTTCAGTATCATGCGGTCGGATTTCGGCTTTGTCCCCTGAGCAGTCAATGACGATGATAAGATCCGGATCACTGTATTTAAATCGAATAATCATTTTTGACTTTAACAGTTTATCCGCAATCAAAGGAGTGTCAGCAATCAAATTGAAAAAACCACCGATTACTTTTTCAAAGTCTTCTGTACTTTTAAACATACCCATGATTTGTTTTCTCCTTATTTAATAGTTAATTTATGCGTTTAATATGCTTTCTGAATATAAGGTAATAATTCTTCTTCGTCCATTTCACGCGGGTTATAGAAAGATGTCCCGTCATTTAAGGCGCCTTCCGCGATTGCTTCAAGTCCGTCTTCAGGAACCCCGACATCTCTTAATCTTAAAGGTAAAGCGTCAAGTTCATTTAATTGTTTTGAAAGTTTTCTAACTGCGGCAATGGCAAGTCTTGCCGCTTCTTCCTCGGATAACCCGGAGATATCCTCACCCATTACAGGAGCCAGGCGAGCCAGTTTTTCCTTAATTTCTTCGAAATTATATTCCATCCCAAAAGGAAGAAAAATTCCGTTTGCCACACCGTGAGGAACCCGGTAAAGAGCACCGGTGGTATGGGCCATTCCATGAATACATCCCACCATGGAGTGGGAAAATGAAATGCCTGCCATCGTAGAGGCGATCGCCATGCCGCCGCGTGCTTCAATGTCATCAGCATTTTCGGTTGCAGAGACCAGATTCTTCATGATCAGTTCGATGGCGCCAACGGCAAATGCATCTGAAACAGGAGATGCCTGGGTGCCAACATAGGCCTCAATGGAATGTGTTAATGCATCCATCCCGGTAGCAGCGGTCATTTTCGGGGGGAGAGAAATCGTCATTTGCGGGTCAAGTACCGCCAGATTCGGCAGAAGAAACTTATCCACAAATGCCAGTTTTTCTTTATTCTCCTCATCATAAATAACTGCAACCATCGTGACTTCGCTGCCGGTTCCAGCAGTTGTGGGAATCACCACATGCGGTTTGAGCGGACGGGTCAATGTATGTGCGCCTGAGTAATCCTCAACCAGATCACCGCCTTCTGAAAATAAGATATTAGCAGCTTTTGCGGTATCGATAACGCTTCCACCTCCAATCGATATGATTCCTTCTGCACCTGTTGATTTTATCAGCTCCGCACAGAATTTAACGTCTTTAAGGCGGGCATCCTGAGCAACATCCAGATATTTACCGGTCACTTCAAATCCGGCTTCTGAAAGCCCGTCGACAACTTTTTGGACCAGCCCCAAATCGTTGATGATATTATCGGATACAATAAAATATTTTGTAATACCGATGATCTCGAGTTCGGGCTTTAAATCAGTCGCCACACCATCTTCATAAACAACTTTGGTGGGGTTATAAAATTCAAAAAATTCAGGCAGCATGAGAAACTCCTTGCTTCGGGTTAAAAAAATTAAGTCGGCCAACCAGTTTAGTTTTTGATAGCACAGGTTTTTAATCCAGTCAATTAAATAAATTTAAATAGTTATATACCTTTTGATTTATTGTTAATATGGTAAATATTTTTTGAAGATCTTATAAACACGGTTCATTACTACAAATAATGTTTATTAAACATATTAAAAAAGGTTGAAAAAGAGGCTGGCTTCATTTAGAAACAATTAACTTGATTCAATTTTTTTGAAGAAGGGGCAAAGCGGATATTTTTTGTTTAAAGGAGTATATTATGCGATTTCGATTTTTTATTATGACGTTGACGGTTATTTTTATGGTTTCGATTTCTGTTGAAAGCACTTTTGGCTGAGGGTGTGCAGCGCAGTCCCAGGCTACCTCCCAGGTTGGGGGGGCGAATATTCATGACCGGGTAAAAGATCAGGATAGTAAACCATTTTTTGTTATAATAAAAGCCGGGAGTAAATATGACTCTCATGTTGACTCCGAAAGTGATAAAACAGGAGGTGAAACAGTCATTGTTGAAAGTCCCAGTGATACTTTATCCTTTCTTAGCTTTTCAGCCGGATGGCAGCACAATTTGGATGAAAACTTTGGGCTTAGAATCGATTATGGTGCATACGCTGATTTCCATAGTGATCTTGATGAATACGATGTAATTGATCAATCGATAACATTTGAACCCCAGTGGCGGATTAATTCCTTTCTTTGCAGCTTGCCAATACGCTATACTTATGCAATGCAGGACAATAATTCCGATTACCATCGGTTTTCGATTTCACCGACCCTTACCGTTAAAATCCCAAATGTAAATAATGCGGTTGAAATTTACGGCATAATTGCCGGCACAAATGACGTGGATACATTTACTGATTTTGATGAGGACAGCCATTCACGCGGAGGAGGTGTGGGCTATGTCTTCTTTTCCAAAAACAGGACTTATTTTCGCATGTTGGGTGATTACCGGCATATATATTTTGATGAGAAAGTAAGAACCTATGATGGTACTTCAAATTCCACGGGAAATAGGCATGATTCAATTATCAGTGTCACGGCTGAGCATAATATTCAAATTAACAATTATGCGGATATTTTCATCAATTATACCTATATGCATACCAAATCCAATGTAAGCTTCTATGATTATGACCGTTTTGTTATTGGATCCGGTATTTCATTAAATTTTTAATAGAGCAATTATCTAAAAAATCAAGTTTTTGTAAAAAAAACGGCTCTGAGATATCTTTTTTGATATCACAGAGCCGTTTTTAGTGTTTATGAAGCCATCAATTTTTTTTTCTATATCATTATTCATATTTACCGATAATTGAGATACTGCAAATGTTCTGGAATGGGAATCCCCCCAGATTGTGCGTCAATCCCAGTTTGGGGTTTTCAATTTGACGTTTATCCGCCCGACCGTGAAGCTGTTGATACATCTCATACAACATTCTTAAACCGGAAGCGCCGATGGGATGACCAAAGCATTTTAAGCCGCCGTCCGGCTGACAGGGAAGGCCACCATCTAAATCATAAAAGCCGTCCATAATATCCTTTATGGCGTTCCCGCGTTTTGAGATATGGAGGTCTTCGTATGTTACAAACTCCGTAATTGAAAAGCAGTCATGAACTTCCATCATACTGATTTCTTCTCTTGGATTCGTAACACCGGCTTCCTTATACGCCTGGGTGCTGCATTTTCTGGTGGTCATAAAGTGGTCGCCATCCCAGTCGTTATATCCGGATTCTTCTCCGCTGCTCAATGCCAGCTGAAGGGCTTTTACTGATACGAGATCCTTTTTACCCAGTTTTTGGGCCATTTCCGGTGTTGTGACAATCGCGCAGGCCGACCCGTCACTCACGCCGCAACAGTCAAACAAACCCAGCGGATGCGCAATAATCGGGGAAGCCATGATTTGCTCTTCTGTGATTTTTTTCTGAAGATGTGCCTTGGGGCTTAATATACCGTTCGCATGGCTCTGGGCAGAGATGTGAGCGATGGCCCGTTTTAGATCTACATCTTTGACTTTGTATTTTGCAGCATATGCACTGGCAAGCTGTGCAAAGGACCCCGGAGCCGTGAGGTTCGGCCACCATTGCCAGAGCAGGGAGCCGCTACTTGAGCCGCCACCAGGCAATCCGCCGTAGCCGGTATCTTTTAATTTTTCAACGCCCAGAGCCAGGCAGATATCATATGCGCCGGATGCAACCGCATAACAGGCACCCCGAAAAGCTTCTGTCCCGGTGGCACAGTAATTTTCCACACGGGTTACGGGTATCATCGGAAGCCGAAGGGTCGTCGCCAGCGGCATGGCTGTTTTGCCGACATTGACTTCATCCATGCAGGTACCGAACCAGGCAGCCTCAATATCATTTTGTTCAATCCCGGCATCAGCCAGGCATTCTTCATATGCTTCCAGCATCAGTTCCTCAGCGCCAACATCCCAGCGCTCACCGAATTTAGTGCATCCCATGCCGATGATTGCGACTTTATCCTTAATTCCTGTAGCCATGATTATTCCTCCTATTTATATACGGCAATCAATTTTTACATCTTAAAAAGTTTTCCAATAAGCTGGGATTTCATTACATCGCCATCAATTGTAAGTTTTCCGGAAGTAAACGCTTTCATTGGGTCCAGTTTTCCGGTTATCATATCGATAAAATCATTATCACCGATGTTTAATGTGCAGGTGGGTTTGTTTGCTTTACCGGATTCGACTTTACAGCTCTCGTCTTTAATTGTGATCATCCATTCTCCACCGTTTTTGCCGGATATATTATACTGGAAAACAATGTCGATCCCTTTTGCAGCCTCGGGGTTGAAGGCATTCGGCATTTTGTCAAAGATGTCTTTGACGGTTAATCCATCTGAGGGACCGTCACTGTTGTCCTTTTTCTGATTCTCTGCACTGGGCGGTGTCATCAGATCAAAAAGGGCGGAATTTAAGTCATTAAATTCTTTGGCTCCTTCCATGTCGTTAATTTGATCAATGGATTCACTGATCTGTTCCGGTGTCGGAGGATTGTCAATGTCACCCAGTTGAATGCCGGAATTTGTCATGATAGCTGCCCGGTTAAAATAGCCCATGCCGGCATTAAAAATTTTACCGGACTCGGCGCACTCCTCGCTGCAAAGATATAATACAAGTGGAGAAACAAATTCCGGTTTCATTTTTTCAAATACTTCAGGGGGCATGATATCTTCAGTCAGTCGAGAACCTGCCAGCGGAGCAATGGTATTGACTTTGATGTTATATTTTGCGCCTTCGAGCTTTAATGTGTTCATCAGACCGACAAGGGCCATTTTAGCGGATGAATAGTTGGTCTGGCCAAAGTTCCCGTACAAACCTGCCGCTGATGTTGTCATGATAATCCGGCCGAACCCGTTTTCACGCATAATCTTAAACGCTGGTTTTGTCACATGATAAGCCCCGTTTAGGTGAACGGCCTGAACAGCCGCCCAGTTTTCAGGGTCCATTTTGATAAAGCTTTTATCTCGCAGGATGCCGGCATTGTTAATGACAATATCAACACGGCCGAATGTATCGATCGCTGTTTTGACGATTTTTTCTCCGCCTTCGGCAGTCGCGACATTATCGTAATTGGCAACTGCTTTGCCGCCGAATCCCTCTATCTCCTTAACCACAAGGTCCGCCGCAGAACTGGAGCCTTCACCAGAGCCATCACGGGCACCGCCCAGGTCATTGACGACAACGTTCGCCCCTCGTCTTGCTAGTTCAAGGGCATAGACCCGACCTAATCCGCCACCGCCGCCCGTGACGATCGCCACGCGATCATTGAAATTAATTTTATTCATTTCCTCAAGTGCGCCGGGAATCGGCACTGCCTTCCAGAAATAGTTGACAAAACCGCGTTCTTCATCGATTGTGCGTAATCTAAATTCCATTTGCACAGGCAATTCGACCTTTAATTCTTCAAGCTTGCAGTCCGTGAAATCCGTCATGAAACGACCACCGCCGTCGAACTGAATCATCCCGTATTTATGGGGCGGATCAACGGAAACCGCCAGAAGATCACCGGTAAAGGTTTTAATTTTTGCAGTGATATCAGCAAACTCATATTCATCCTGGCTTTGCTTGGCGACGCAGTCCGGATTAACACAAACCTCTGTTCTGGGAAATTGTGCCGTACCGCATTCCCGGCATTTGCCGCCGACAAGGCCCAACAACATCTTACGTCTTCGCCACAAGGTGGTCATGGCGGTCTGGGTCGGCGCTTCGGCTCTGATTCCCATTTCCGGATGGATTAGACCCCTGAATTTAAGGAACTTAAGGTAATTGTCCGTAGTTTCTTTATTGTCCAGTGTCCGCTGAAATTTCTTTCTTTCAGGCATTTTGATTATGTTTTCCGTGACCTCAAAAAGAAAAGCGCTGCAACCCTGTCCAAAGCTGGCCATCAGGATTTTATCTCCGGGCTTTGCATCATCTAAGGCGGCTGTCATCATTAAAAAGGGATGAGCGGTACCGGTTTCTCCGCAAACATCATGCAGGTTATCCATTACTTTATCCGGTGTTGCCCCGAGTTTTTTGGCTATTTTCTTATGTTCGGCTTTAAAAAAGCAAGGGTACACCAGTTTATCCACATCCTCCATGGAGATATTTAATTTGTTTAACAGGCCGTTAATCGCTTCGGGAATAATTTTTGAATATCCTTCATCACGAATCCAGCGTTCTTCCCAGGTGTAATCGAATTTTTTGGTTGCTCCCCGATAGTGGTCAATAAAATCATAGGACAACGAATAAGAGCCCTTAAATTTTGCAATCACGTCCTTGTCGCCAATTGCAAACGACGCAGCGCCATCCCCAAACCACATTTCGTAAAAATATGCCGGTTTGGTTTCCCGTTTATCAGCGGCTGTTACCAGAATATTTTTACGTTCTCCGCCTTTAACTGACTCAATCGCTGACAGGAGGGCATTGGTTGATGCTTTTTGGGAGGACGTAAAGTCTGAAGTCATCATGTTGCTTTTTAAGTTCAGGGCAGTGGCGACAATGCCGGCATTTTGTCGGTCTGCAAACGGTAATGTGGTTGAGGCAAGAAAAAGGCCTTCAATTTTTTGTTTGTCAATGTTTTTTAAGCAATTTCGGGATGCGGCAACCGCCATGGTAATTGCGTCTTCGTCCCAGTAGCACATGGAGCGCTCTCCCTGAGCCACCATGATTGTAGCAGGCGCAAACCATCCCATGCTTTGAAATATCGACATACGGTCTAATCTTAAGCGGGGAATATATGCACCGTAAGATGTTATTCCAATCATTTTTTTTCTCCTCTATATTTGTGGTCGAATATTTTCAGGTCGTTAGATTGACGGCTGATAGGTAAAGATTAATCCTTTTACCTTCAATTTTCTATCTTATTTAAAAAGTTTTTCAATCAGCTGGGATTTCATGATATCCCCTTCGATTTTTAATTTGCCGGATGTATAAGCCTGTATTGCCGGAAGAATACCGTTGATCAT
>JAJRPH010000341.1 GCA_024280875.1 Deltaproteobacteria bacterium
CAATAACAATGGCTTTGGTGTCGATTTTGTCGATCAGTATTTCTTGGAGAAACCGATCAGCAGATATAGCGGCAAATTCTTTATTAAAGAGTATGCATATGAGCACATCCAGGCCTGTTTTAGATATCAGTTCCACCTTTTGATCATACAGGGTGATCAGAGGCGGTGGATTATTTTTTTTTAGGACTTTGACCGGGTGGGGGTTAAAGGTAATGGCCACAGAAGTCCCATTAATTGATTCCGCTTTTTCAATGACCTGATGAAAAATTGCCTGATGGCCTTTATGCACCCCGTCAAAATTTCCTATAGTGACTACTGAATTTATAACTAATTGTTTTATTACATTTAAATCGTTAATTACTTTCATTTCACAAAATACCAAATTTTAATATATTGATCTTGACAGAATTTTGATTAGCATATATATAAAAACTTCTTTTTAATCAATGCTTCTTTTGAAGTTGTGCCGAAGTGGCGGAATTGGTAGACGCGCTAGGTTCAGGGTCTAGTGGGCGCACGCTCGTGGAAGTTCGAGTCTTCTCTTCGGCACCAACTCTTTACAGCCGTAACCTTTAAAATAGAAGGTTACGGCTTTTTTATTGCTTCAATCCACAGTTTCGCGAATCCACAGCATCATAGAATCATAATGTGATCCTTTCCAGTAAATTTTCCTGCATTCTCTACACTCGGTGAACGCATCGTTTATTTCAAAAATATTTTGATCCACTCTGGATTCAACGGCTTCTTTTAAAACCGTCTGCACAACACAATTACATTCCAGGCATCGGGACATCGGCATTATATTATTTTTTAAATCAAAATATTCCACGACTTCCCGAATCTGATCAGCAGGTTCTGCCTGCTTTATCAGGTATCGTCTGGTGATTTTTTTGTCTAATAGAAGTTTCTTATCCCGGCTCAGTAATGTCCGGCAATGCGCATTGGACATCCGGATCAATGTGTTATCATCATAATCATTTTCATACTGTGTGTCGAACCCGAGCATTCGTAAATATTTTGCCAGACGCCCCAGATGAACATCACAGATAAATTTTATTTTTCGTAGCGGCGCATTCTCAAGCAAAGAGACGGATTCAATATTAAAGCATTCAAAAACCGGATACACCGAAACTCTGTCGTTGTTTTGAAGAATATAATCAAAGCGTGCCGATTGACCATTTACAAGTATCAGATCCACCTCAGAGCAGGGCGGTCCCATTAATTCTATAAGCGTTCCTACAGATACATCTTTTTCAATATCAATAAACAGGTCTTTTTTTCGGGTGCCTGATATGAGAAAATCATTCAGTTCTTCGTAAAATCTAATAATGATATTAATTTTCATTTTAAAAACCGGTTTAAGTTGTCAAGAAATCCCAAGCTTTTTCATCCGAGCAATCAGTGTTGTTCTTTTTAAGCCCAAAATTTCACTCGCTCCGCCTGGCCCACTGATTTTACCGCCCGTTTTATCAAGTATATGTATAATATATTTCTTCTGCAGTTCATCAATGGTGGGATTTTCAGAAAAGGGATCTTTGATTTTTTTATTTACTGATAATGGTAAATCAATTTCAAGGCTGTCCCCTGACGACAGCAGAACTGACCGTTCAATAATATTTTCAAGCTCTCTAACATTGCCCGGCCAGTCATACTGTTTTAATAATACGTCGGTTTCCGGATCTATGATCAGTCGTTGCCGATGGTAATTTTTTGAATAATGTTTCAGGAAATGGGTGGCCAGAAGAGACACATCTTCCACGCGATCACGCAATGCAGGCACTTGAAATGGAATTACATTCAGTCGGTAGTATAAATCCTCTCGAAACCTTTTCGCAGCTACTTCTTCGGCCAGATCGCGATTGGTTGCCGCAATTAATCGAAAATCCGAGTGGATTGTCCGGGTACCGCCAACCCTGAAAAAACTGCGTTCCTGGATGGCACGCAGGAATTTTACCTGTGTGGATTTTGGCAGTTCCCCAATCTCATCAATAAAAAGTGTTCCCTTATCAGCGAGTTCAAGCCAGCCCTTTTTTTGACGATCCGCGCCGGTGAATGCGCCTTTTTCATGCCCGAACAGCTCGCTTTCAAACAACCCTTCGGAGATCGTCGTCGCATCAACAACAACAAACGCATTATCTCGCCGTGGACTCGAAGCATGCACCCGACGCGCCATCAGTTCCTTGCCGACCCCTGTTTCTCCGAGGATAAGAATCGTGGAGTTTGAACAGGCGGCCATGTCGATCTGATTGATTAATTCGGCCATCACCGGACTTTGATAAATTAAACCACTTTTGTCTAAAGACTCCTCATGAAGTGACTTTTCGACTATCAGGTCATTTCGTTCTTCTCTTATTTGAAAATATTCATAAATTCTTGCCACCTGACGGCTCACATGCCCCATCATCTTTTCGAGCATAGAATCGTCTAAAAAATCAAAGCAATCCTCCAGATAGGAATTGTCATGATAGAGTACCGCTCGAATTTTGCCTCTTATTTCCACCGGGAGGCATAAAATCGCCTTGACCGGCCTGCCGATCGAATCCGGGAGATCCGTGCGATTCTGGCCACTGCGTATTAAAATCTGCCGGTTTTCTTTAAATGCTCTTATAATAAACAAATGATTGGGCTTAAAATTGTCGGCCTTGGTATCACTGGCAGTCAAATTACAGGATGCTCGCATCTCCGGTTTTTGGGTTATTTTACCACCGGGGAACCAGAAGAGCCCCCCCCGTTCCGCCCCAAAAAAACGATTAGTGGCAATGACAGTCCGAGAAAGAATTTCATCCTGACCGTGAACGGGAAACATGGTTTCAGTTAAATCAATATATCGTTCAAAAGACTCTTGTGGCGTTTCCGGAGAGTAACTATCATGTTGTTCAGGGTCTAAAAGAGGCCTGAGATCATCAGGAAAAAAATCATCAGCATATCCTCCCAGCACCATCCAGGCTTTTTTTATTTGCCGTCGTCCTTCTTCTTTTTCCCCTCTGGATAGTTCCAGGCGTGCTCTTTCTATGATGGTTTTTGACAATTGGACAATATCACCGGATTGTTCCAAACAGATCGCGCTATTTTCTAAATCATCTAAAACCGAATTAAACGATTTATTTTCCGAGAATTTTTTTTGAGCGTTTAGCCGAAGGGCAACACCTTGCAAATGAACATTGTTTTCTTTAATTGCTCTTTCTTCGACTTCTTTGAAG
>JAJRPH010000342.1 GCA_024280875.1 Deltaproteobacteria bacterium
CGCAATTTCCGGCAGGTCTTCGGGCGGATAGTTTCCGGGCCGGGTGGCGCTTATGACAAATTCTGCTGATTTAATGATCATATTTTGTCTTTTTCGATGGCAACGAAAAAAGTCCCAAATTTAAGGCGCGCAAATTTTGAGTGATGATTCGTACTAAGCGTACTTTGAAGAAACGAAGAATGCAGCGCAACACAGAATTTGGGCTTTTTGCGAAGCCATCAATTATACCACTTTGTTTAGGGGGTACTCAACAATCCCTTCAGCGCCGTGCTTCATTAAATTGGGAATCAGGTCACGGACCGTATCGGAGCTGACAACCGTTTCAACGGAAAACCAGTCAGACTGGTACAAAGACGCCACGGTCGGCGCGTGTAAACTTGGCAGCAGGGAAACAATTTTTTCCAGGCCGGCATTCGGCACATTCATTTTCAATCCCACCATATTCCCAGCCAGGAGCGCGCCTTTTAACAGCAGGGCGATCTGCTCAATTTTCTCCCTTTTTTCCGGGATTTTCCAGGCATCGTGATTGGCAATAAGCTGGGTGTTGGTCTGCATCATTTCATGGATAATTCTCAGACCATGGGCTTTGATGGTGCTTTCTGTTTCGGTGATCTCAACAATGGCATCCGCCAGACCGGATACCACTTTAGCTTCCGTCGCCCCCCATGAAAATTTGACTTTGACATTAATCCCTTTTTCGGCAAAAAATCGCTGGGTATATTTTACCATTTCAGTGGATATGGTTTTGCCTTCAAGGTCTTCAATGGTTTTTACCGGAGAATCATAGGCCACGGCAATCACCCATCGGGCCGGCCGGGTGCTGACTTTCGAGTAGACAAGATCAGTAACCACGTGAATGTCAGAGTTGTTTTCCGCAATCCAGTCCAGGCCGGTCAGGCCGGCATCTAAAACACCGCTTTCAACATTAATGGCCATTTCCTGGGCCCGGCAAAGGGCGCATGTGATGGTATCATCATTGATATCCGGAAAATAGCTTCTTCCGTTAACATTTATTTTCCACCCGGATCGCCGGAACAGTTCTATGGTTGCATTCTGGAGGCTTCCTTTAGGGATGCCAAGTTTTAATGGGGTTGTCATTTTTTATATACCTCTTTGGGATCAAAAACCGGTTTCCCGGTAATGGTTAATGTATTGTTTTCCATTTTTTGATAAAAACAGCTTTTATAGCCCGTGTGGCAGGCGGCACCGCCGAGCTGTTCGACTTTTAATAACACGGTGTCGTTGTCACAGTCCACGCGGATTTCCTTAACCAGCTGGACATGGCCGGAGGTTTCTCCCTTGACCCATAACTGGTTTCGGGATCGGCTGTAATAAGTTGCTTTTCCGGTTTCCAGGGTTGCTTCCCAGGCTTCTTTGTTCATAAACGCTAGCATCAATACTTCGCCGGTATCATTATCCTGCACAATGGCCGGGACAAGGCCGCCCATTTTGTTGAAATCCAGTTCTATCATTGTCAATTCCTCGTATTGTCTGCCGGTTGTAACTTTGAAATATTACTTGGTATATTATTGTAACCGAACCTTAAAATTAAATTTGCAAACCTAATGATTTGCAAATTAAGAGTCAATCTTTTTTTAAGCAAAATTTATATAGCATATATCCTTTTAATATGAAATACATGAAATTCGTGAAGCTGATAGGGCTTGTCTCCTTTCTTGACAATCCTTATGCTGATCATTATATTATTTGCAACTTTTGCCGGCTTACTAAGATTGACAAACCCGTAAAAAGTCAGGTTCCGATGGCAAAGAAAAAAGTTCCACCAAATTTTAAAATTGGCGAGGCGCGTAAATCCTGAGTAATGATTTGTACTTAGCGTACCATGAAGAAACGAAGGATGAAGCGCAACAAAGAATTTGGACTTTTTACGAAGCCATCAAGATTTGAGATTAATTGTCCGGTATTGCGTATGAAAGGAGATTTTTAAAAATCTCTCGGAAAAATACATTTATGAAAGGATGTTTATAATGGCGGAAAATATTTTAGATGTCAGTGACAGCACATTTGACAGTGAAGTTTTGAAATCAGACATACCGGTTCTGGTAGATTTCTGGGCGCCCTGGTGCGGACCATGTAAGGCAATCGGTCCTGTGATTGAAGAAATCAGTAAAGACTATGAGGGGAAAGTAAAATTCTTCAAGTGCAACGTAGATGATAATCCGGTGACCCCTGGAAACTTTGGAATCAGGGCCATTCCCACATTGCTGATATTCAAGGGCGGCGAAAAACTGGATCAGATTGTCGGTATGGTCGATAAAGCGAAGATTGAAGAAACCCTAAACAAAAGTTTATAGAATAAATTAATGAACTCTACAGATTATGATCTTGTGATTATCGGCGGCGGGCCGGCGGGTTTGACGGCGTCCATCTATGCGGCGCGGGCCAGGTTGAATACTTTGCTTCTTGAAAAGTCAGCCCCCGGCGGTCAGATTCTGGTCACGGACTGGATTGAAAATTATCCGGGTTTTCCGGAAGGTCTGTCCGGCGCTGATCTGGTCGTGAAAATGACGGACCAGGCCAAACGGTTTGGCGTTGAGATTGAAACCAACCAGGTGAAGTCCATGGATGTGGCTGATACGGTTAAAAAGCTGGTTTTAAACAACCGGACCGTAACATGCAAGGCGGTGATTATTGCCACCGGAGCGTCACCGAGAAAACTCGGTGTTCCGGGAGAAGAAGAATTTTACGGCAAAGGGATCTCCACCTGTGCGACCTGCGATGCGCCGTTTTTCAGAAACAGTGTGGTGGCAGCCATCGGCGGCGGCGATACAGCGGTACAGGAAAGTATCTTCCTGACCCGTTTTGTGAATAAGGTATATTTAATTCACCGCAGAGATCAGCTGAGAGCTACCCGGATTCTTCAGGAACGGGTACTGGAAAATGACAAAATAGAAATTGTCTGGGATTCGGTCCTGACATCCGTCAACGGATCGGACGCCGGCGTGACAGGCATTTCAGTAAAAAATGTCAAAACCGGTGATGTGTCTGAGCTCGCGGTTGAAGGATGTTTTGTCTGGGTTGGCATCACGCCGAACACTTCATTTCTAAACGACGCAATACAAGTTGATAAAGGCGGTTTTATTGTCGTGAATGCAAAAATGGAAACATCGATTTCCGGTGTTTATGCGGCCGGAGATGTCCGGAATACGCCTTTGCGTCAGGTCGCCACTGCCGTCGGTGACAGTGCCATTGCGGCTTTTGAAGCAGCCAATTACATCGAAACTTTAGAAGGCCATTAATAGTCATGACATCATTGATTGTTCTGCATAAAACGCAGCGATATTTTTCCATGAAGCAGTTAAAAGTTATTTGTGTCGTCTTACTGGTGGTTTTGGCGGGGTGTTCATGGTCGAAAAATAAACCTGAAAAAACAGCTGACGAGTTGGTCGCAGAAGGTCAGATGTATTTTGGAGAAGAACAATACTCCAAAGCCATCAAGTCTTATAAAAAACTCAAGGACTGGTATCCATTTTCAGTTCATGCCAAGGAAGCGAGTCTGAAAATTGCGGATTCCAATTATCTGATGGAATCCTATGAGGAGGCGATTCTGGCTTATAACGAGTATGAACGCATGCACCCCAATGATAAAAATATCCCGTATGTCATTTACCAGGTCGGTTTGTGTGATTTCGACCGGATCGAAACCATCGACCGGGATGCTACCGCTACCCAAAATGCGCTTCTGACATTTCAGCGGCTTGAAGAACGGTTTCCGGACAGTGAGTATGCTGTAAAGGCGAAACCGCATATTGAAACATGCCTGAAGAATCTTGCCGCAAAAGAGATGGATATCGGCCTGTTTTATTTCAAGTCCAAAAAATATAAGGCTGCATTGAATCGGTTTGCCGGGGTGGTGACCGCTTATCCGGATTTAGGGCATAATCAGCAGGCTCTGGATTATATGGCGAAATGTAAAACCATGATTTCAAAAGAGCAGGAAGCAGATGAGATTGATTCTGTCTCTGCTCCAACGGATGATGAAAAATCCGGACCGACTCCCGGAACTCAGGGGGCACCGGAAGAATCCGGCGGATCGGATGAGTCAGATTAAATTCAGTTACTGATATCATAAAAAAAGCTTTACAAGGGCATGTGGATAGAGTACATGCCTTTCTTTATTTATATAAAATGTGTTCAAGGAGAATATCATGTCAAAGCAGTGTGAAATTTGCGGGAAAAAACCAATGGTCGGCAATAATGTTAGCCATGCGCATAATTTGAACAAACGCCGATTTAATCCAAATCTTCAGAGGGTTCGCGCGGTTCATAACGGCCAGGTCAAAAGAATAATGGCCTGCACCAATTGTATTAAATCCGGGTTTGTGGTCAAACCATAAGAAAGCTTACATCCTGCTTATTATCTGGATCGCATCGATTTTTTTGAGTTTTACGAGTACATCATCCAAATGGTCAATGTCTTTTACTGCAATTGTAAAAAAGCCATTGACCATTTTGTCTTTTTCGCTCTCTAAATTGACATCCATGATATTCGCTTCCATCTGGCTGAGTACGGATGATATTTCCGCCAGCAGCCCAACCTTGTCATAAGCCTGCATATTCAGTCTTATGCGAAATGAACCGGCGGACTTTTCCTTCCACTGGACATGAATTCGACGTTCCGGGTTCATTTTCAGCGCATTGACACACCCCTTACGATGAACCGTGATACCGGCACCGTGTGTAATATATCCGGTGATGGAATCCCCTGGTATCGGCTGACAGCATTGCCCGTAGCGGATAAGTATATCATCAAGCCCGTCCACAACAATTCCGTCCGTATCCCTGGTTTTTTTAACTTTCCGGCGTGGCATCAATTTGGTGAAAAAGGTGTCTTCCTTTTTCGGTTTGACATCCGGCACCAGTTTCCCAATCAACTGCAGGGGCGTTATTTTTCCATACCCGATATGGGCGATTAAATCATCCACTTTTTTAAAGTTTAAATCCCGTGTAACCTGTTGCATTTCCTTCGAATGAATTAGTTCATTAAAATTCAGCTTGTGTTTGCGGAATGCCTTTTCGCATAATTCCCGGCCAAGGCTGATGCTTCTGTCCGTTTCCTGCTTTTTTATCCATTGACGGATTCTGGAGCGTGCTTTGCCGGTCTTCACATAAGTCAGCCAGTCCGGGCTCGGGTGATGGCCTTTAAATGTCGTGATTGTTACAATATCACCGGTTTGAAGCTTGTGCTGAAGGGGGACCAGGCGTCCGTTGACCTTGGCGCCGGAGCACTGATGACCGACTTCCGTGTGAATCATGTAGGCAAAATCAACAGGGGTGGAGCCTTTTGGCAGATTTTTGACTTCACCGGTGGGGGTAAATACATAGATATCCTTGGGAAACAGGTCAATCCGGACATTTTCCAGAAATTCTTCCGGATCCCCGTAATTTTCTTCATGATCCACCAGATTCTGAATCCAGGCAAAGGTATTTTTTGTCTCTTCATCAAGAGTTTTGCCTTCTTTATAACTCCAGTGGGCGGCAATTCCGGAGTTGGCCACCTGCTCCATTTCCCGGGTACGGATCTGAATTTCCATGCGTTCCCCATAGGGGCCGACAACGGTCGTATGAAGGGATTTATAGCCGTTGGGTTTGGGAAAACCGATATAGTCCTTGAACTTATAGGGAATGGGGCGCCATTTGGAATGAATGAGGCCTAAGGCTTCATAGCACTGGGGGATCGTTTCCAGGATGATTCGAAAGGCGATAATGTCATAGACCTGTTCAAACTCAAGCTTCTGGGCCACCATTTTCTGGTAGATGCTGTAAAACTGTTTGTACCTTCCGGTGACCGTGCATGTCAGGTTCGCAAGGTTCAAAATGTCCTGAAGGGTGCTTTTTACTTCCCGGACATAATATTCCCGGTCTGTCTGGTTGGTACTGACCAGTTGTTTGATCTTTTCGTATTCTTCAGGATTGGTATAAAAAAACGAAAGATCTTCCAGTTCTTTTTTGATCCAGTAAATGCCGAGCCGGGCAGCAATGGGGGAATAAATGTCTAAGGTCTCCCGGGCAATGCGCTTTTTTTTCTCTTCTGATTTATGGAAATGAAGCGTGCGGATATTGTGAAGCCGGTCGGCGAGCTTGATTAAAATGACACGAATATCGTCGGCCATGGCCAGGATCATTTTGCGGATATTGCCCGCCTGACGCGCTTCGGCCGTGTTAAATGTCAGGCTGCTGATTTTTGTGACGCCTTCAATGAGTTTGGCGGCCTTTACACCGAACAAATCCTGAATATCTTCTATGGTGGAATGTGTGTCTTCAACCACGTCATGCAGCAGGCCACAGGCAATGCTGGTGGTGTCCAGCCGCATGTCGGAAAGAATGGAAGCCACTTCCAGGGGATGGGAAAGATACGGTTCACCGCTTAACCGGAGTTGACCGTCATGAACCTTGGCCGAGTAAATATAGGCCCGGTCCACGATGTCGACATCCGCATCCGGATAATAGTCATAAATTTTATCAAGTATGTCGGTAATTCGTATCATATTTTTCTTGTCGATTTATGGCAAAGAAAAAAGCGCCAAGTTCAAGGCGTACACATCCTGAGGAACGAGGCGTACTTTTCGTACGCCGCAGTGACGAAGGATGTTGTACAACGCAGAAATTGGACTTTTTGCGAAGCCATTAATAGGCTTTGGCGAAAATAACCCGTTTCTTGCTCGCCTTCCCGCATTCAATACATTCCCCGTTCTCACTTTCCTGGTTATAGGGGATGCATCTGATGGTCACATTCAACCGCTCTTTTATCTGCTTTTCACATGCCCCGTTGCCGCACCAGTGAGACATGGCGAATCCTCCATGAATTTCCGGGCGTTCCTTGTTTGTGGGTGTAAAAAATGCATCAAAGATATTCTTATCATCAATATTTTTAGTATGTTCTTTGCGGTATGCCAGCGCTTTTTGAAACAGGCTGTTCTGAATTTCATCGAGAATATTGACGATTTCATTTACAAACGTATCTTTGTTGATGGCAGATTTGTCCCGGGGGTCCTTGTCCCGGCGACCGACAAATACAGAGTCGGAGGCAATATCCTTGGGGCCGATTTCCACCCGCAGGGGGATTCCTTTTTTAATCCACTCCCAGTTTTTGGCACCGCCGAGATCACGGTCATCAATTTCCAC
>JAJRPH010000343.1 GCA_024280875.1 Deltaproteobacteria bacterium
AACTTACGGCGAATGGTCATCATGGACCGTATGCAAGACCTCTTGCTGGCTGTGGTGGTAAAACAAATATATGGGGAAGTTAAAAATTATTAATCCCATAGAACGACACAACACCGCACACTAAAATCTACAGAAAAAAGCCCCTTTGCAAAAAGGGGCTTTTTTTATGCCATTTTTAACACGATGACATAAAAAATAACAAATCAGGCTTTTCGAACCCAAAAATCAGGTTTTCCCCGATTGATTTATAAACTTCATGCTGCCATTATGAAGACAGTTAAACATCGTTTACAGATTTAATCATTAATTTTAAACATAAACCAAAATTCAAGGGGGAAAAAATGAAAAAAGCATTAATTATTTTAACAATTTTATGTGTATCCATTGCTTTCACGACCGGTCCGGCTGACGCAGCAAGTATGAAAGGCATGAAATACGGGATATTCAATATCCTCGGAATTCAGGCAGATCATACTTATCATTGCGCATATTATAGTAGCTGGTGGAGCGGCAGCGGCTACGATTGCTGGTCCTGGACCGGCGGCGAATCTGGTGGAGATTATATCTCCAACACATATGGATATGGCGACTATGATGATTCAAAATGCACATCCGCCAACTGGGGATGCCGCTATATTTATGCTGTCCAGGGAGTCTGCCATCAGGAAGCCAACCGCGGACTGTATACATCCGGTAAAAACATTGCCAGTGGCAATGTAGGCGGTTACTGGTTGACTGGCGTGGTATTCGGAACTTACGGCGAATGGTCATCATGGACCGTATGCAAGACCTCTTGCTGGCTGTGGTGGTAAGTAATTTATTGATATTTTAGCACACTCGTTTATTGACAAAAGCCTTCCTTTGTATTAACAGATTCGCATCTGTACAAAGGGAGGCTTTTTTTATGTCAACCGGGCCGGAAACAAATCCTAAAACATAGACGGGAGACCGATGAAACCCTGTGAAAAAAATCCAATATTTATTCTTTCATTACTTGTTATTGTTTTGTTAATTTTCGGGTGCAACAATTCCAATTCAAAAAATAGCGAAAAGATTCAAAAAAATATTCCACGAATTATCGGCACCTGGCAACAGACCGCCGTCGGAAAAGAAGAAGTCTCCGGTGTCGTTGTCAAAGTAATCTTTTCCGAGAAAACGCTGACAATGGATGCCCCAGGTTGTATGATTATCGGCGACTATACCACTGCTGATGATGTGCTTACCTTCACTATCACATCTGCCCAGGGAGAACGGTGCGCAACAAACCAGACGATCGGTAAAACCGACAACGTTCATTATACTGTCACTGATTCACAATTGACCCTGACTCCTCTTTTGGCTGGAAAAGAAAAGCAATTGGTATATATGAGGATTGACGCTGATCAACACTAATCATACCATCTCATTGTCAATATTTTAAAAGGGCAAAAAGAATGAAGAAGCAAAACAAAATTATATTAATCGGATTACTTATTGGGTTTATCGCAATCATTTCAATGTCGGCATATTTACTTTTAAATGATGGATCAATGAATCAACTCCCCGTGGTTTCAAATAAAAAAGTAATTTCGCAACAATCTCATGATATCACATCCGATGCCGAAACTGCAAAAACACAGGCACCGGATGCTGCCATCACCCCCCCCCCATCTCTTTCGGAAAAGACTGATGACGGAAAATCTGAAGTAAACCCCTATGTTTCATATCCTGAATCACTGTTTAAAATTTTGGGGGTCGATATAAACGAACTCATTGAAGAACGCGACACATTTCAAAGCACAATGGTTCATGTTGAATGGATGGGTCGAATTAATGAAATCCTGAAAAACCTTGATCCTGAAAAGAAAGATGCGATTATTAAAAATCATACATCGCTTTTGTATATAAAAGACAAGCTCAACGAAGCCTACCTTACCGGAAAAATTGATCACGAGACATTTAAAAAAGCCCTCGCTGATTTAATGAAATGGCACCAGAGAACCTATGAATCCATTCTTAGCGGTGCTGAATATGAAGCCTTGTTTGAAATCCAGCCGGAATTAGTGGACGATACGATTGATGCATTGATTGCCCAAACCCCGGAATACAGTTTTATTCTCAACGAGTCCATACCGATAGATGAGGTTAAAGAACAGGTTCAGGGTTATAAACTTGAAGAAGTCAACTCTCATTTTAAAAAAATGATACTTGACAGAGATAACATTGGTAAACAGATCAATGCCGGAGAATTGACTCTCGAGCAGGCAAGAGCGACTTTAAACATGAGCCAGCAGGTCTTTATTGCCAAATGCAAGGAGATATTAACCGAAGATGAAATTAATACGATTTTCGGGTCTGTTACTGCTCTGGAATCCGGTGCTACTCAAACTGAAGCTCCGGCAGTTCTGGGCGATTCCGATGAATTGGAACTTGGTTTTAAGATTGAAAACCCGGAAACCAGTATAGATAACGTCTCGGAAAAAATTGATAAAGATAAAATTGAGGATATCAAGTTCTTTTACCAGCAAAGAGCGAATGAAAGAGACGAACTCATCTCCCGTTTGGATGCCGGTGAGATCACACCTGAAGAGATTGAAAATATTTCCAGTGAAATGGATATGGCATTTGAAGAAAACTGCCGGGATACGTTGACAACCGATGAGTATCAATTGATTTTCGGAACTTCCGAGAACAATGAGTCTGTTACCCCTGCTGTCCCTGAGACCCAAAAAGAATCAACCGAGCAGGAAACGACAACAGAAAACAAGGCGAATGATGAGCAATAACATACTATTCGCGGGCTGTATTTCTCTCTACTTCTGCTTTTGCCTGCTGATTCTCCCTTGCGGGTTTGGTGGTGCCAACGCAGCTGACATGCCAGCAGACTCCCTGATTTCATCTCATCAAACCATCACCCAATCCTCGTCGAATGCAACATCAGGTACTGATGACGGCACATCCAAAAACTCCGCCCTTTTTTACCCTGCCCCCATCCTTCAGCAACTGGGAATCGATCCGTCTGATATTATAAAAAATCAGTTTAAATTCAAAAATAGCAGGATTCACATTGAGTGGATGGATCATGTTCACGTCGCGATCCCTGGACTTTGCCGGGAAAAAGAAGATACGATTATCAAAATACATACATCGCTTCTTTTTATAAAAGACAGATTAGATAACGACTATTTCAGCGGCCAAATAAATAAACAGAGATATACCACCCTGCTTGCCGGGACGATGAAATGGTTTCAGGAAACCAACCGGTCTGTTTTAAGCATGGTAGAATACAACACCCTGTTCGGGATATCAGGCCAGAAGGATGGAAGGTCGCCGGCCAACGATTCTGACGGTAAAGTCGGTTTTCCGATTCAAAATCCGGAAACGACCGTTGATATGATAAAAAAAAGTTTCGATGACACAACGATAAAAGCTATCAACCGCTTTTACCATAAACAATCACAGGAGCTTAAAGATATTAGAGAAATTTACGAAACCAAAGACTTCCATGGTGTAACGCCAGAGCAGGTCAAAACGGATATCCTAAGAACAGAAAAAGAATTAAATGTAGCTTTCATGGGTTACTGCCGTGATATATTATCGAATGAGCAATTTAAACTGCTTTTTGGTAGCCAGACAAACGATTAACCCGCTTTCCCGGTTAAAAAACCGGTCACGAAACGATCATAACGGAGCAAAAATAAACGATGAAATTAAAAAAAGCTTTTCTCATTACTGCATTAGTGTGTTTTTGGATCATTCTTCCCAATAGTGACACCGGCGCGGCTGAGCCGAATCCGTCTCCAAAGGTGATAATTGAACAAACCACCTTTGAGTTTTCTCCGGTTATTGCCGGAACCGAGGTGACCCACCTTTTCAGTATCAGCAATAAAGGAAACGCAACTTTAAATATCCCCGGTATTTATTCCCCGTGAGGCTGCCTGGCGGTCTCGTATTCGAGACAAATCCCTCCCGGCGGGACGGGTGAAATTACTTTAAAAATAAAAACCGACGGTGACGCTGGAAAAAAAGTCATTCACCACGCAACCGTATACACGGATGACCCCAATAATGCGAATATGGAACTGACCATGACCGGAGAAGTCATTGCAGCAGCTGATGTGAATCCGAAGGTTGCACGCCTGATCGGCCAAGTCGGCGAAATAATTCAGACCGATGTTACCATTACACCGCCGGATATAAATAAATTCGACATAACCGGCGTGAAGGCAAAGGATGGCTCAAATATCCAGTTTAAAATGGAAAAAAAAATTAAATCAGACCCGAAGCATTTCATCCTCCACATTTCAAACATCAAACCGGATACGGGCCGCTATTTTGATAAAATTACGTTAGTGACTACCAGCACAATCAATCCTGAGATCGGTATCCGAGTATACGGCATCATCCGGGAAAAATAAATAATCCCTGATCATATTATTTTCCTAAATTTAAGTCCCATAGCCGGGTTCGATAAATCAGTGCAATGTTTAAACATTATTCTCCGGGATTCTTTTTATCATCAGCTTCTTCGCCCGGCTTTGGGGAACTGAAAAACTGTTTAACAAATGACTGAAGGGGATTCTCCGCCGAAAAAGGCGTTTGTGTTTGCCCGGTAATCGCTGCTCCTATCTCCAGCCATTTGTTGAACTGTTCATCGGCAACATTTTTATAAGCCAAATAACTTTTGATCATCTTCTCCAGATATTTGCCGAAAAAATCCGACAACACGGTGTCACCGAAGCGGATCACAAGATGCAGCAGGGGCACCGGAAGGAGCGTGTTTTTCTTTTTAGCTTCTTCCATAACGATTTGCGTCAGCACAAACGCCGTCACATCTTCCCCGCTATCAACGTCCACCACCTCAACCCATCGCCCCTGTTTCACCATTTCAGCCACTTCATTTAAAGTGACGTAGACACTTTTTTCAGTATCATAAAGCCGACGGTTGGAGTATTTTTTAAGGGATATCTTATTGGATGTTTCCGACATATTCCGCTCCATTGGTTTTAAATGTTATAATGCAAAATTGATTGTCAATATCAGATTTTATAATTCAGATTATAATTTATATAAATACTTAATTTTTTAATTTATAATCAAATTAAAAATAGAATTGCAAGAAAATATTTTTATTGTGCGATGCAATAAAATCTCCTTGACAGTTTTTTTTTCTGCTTTATTCTATTTGTAAACAGAATTGAGATTAAAAGTTAGATCAATTCGTATACGAAAAGCATACCAGTAATTTACAACAAACTATTTTATACTAAAAAATCTGAAAATATGATATAAATGGAGGCCTAAAATGGATACAAAAGAAATAATCAAAGAGACAATTATTGATACCGGTAGAACAGCTTATAACTACAGCTTCGACGTTTTCAACGCTGTTCAGGACCAAGGCGTAAAAGCGCTTAATGCTGTTCTTGACCGTGCAACCTGGATTAACGGAGATAACAGAAAAACCGTCAACACATGGATTGAATCGGTAAAAGACGGTCAGAACAATGTAAAAACAGTCCTTGACGAAAATTACAAAACATTTGAACGCTTGCTGGGCGGATTGTAAGATCCAAATTGAAAGATACGGGACTTGTTAAAAACACAAAACATTTTTAAAAAATATTTTTCACCCCCCAATTAAATAAGGAGAACGTCATGGACAACAAGCAGATACTTGGCCAGATGATTAAGTTTAACAAAACTATTTTAGACAATGCTTTTAAAGCAATGCAAATGGCCCAGGAGCAGGGAGAAAAGGTGATAAACCCTCTG
>JAJRPH010000344.1 GCA_024280875.1 Deltaproteobacteria bacterium
GGCTGATTTTTTCATCCACACTGCGGGCATTTTGGGTAATCCGCGCTACCAGTTCACGGGCTCGGGGGTTGACACCTTCCAGGAGTCTGGTTGACTTACGAAGGGTCCCTCGGTTTTCCTCTTCAGCCCGGTAACTAGTGTTGGATGTCATCTCATACCGAAATTTCCGATTGACCGGCTGCCTGGACCGAAGAGTATAATCCCTGTAAAACTTTGCGGAAGGCGGAATGCTTGCCGGCATATCAAGGGCGAACAGCCACCGGTTATGGTGGGGTTCCAGTGTGACAGTGTAGGAAACAGGATTTTCCCCTTCCGCCGGAGTACGATATTCCTGCGTCTGCTTGTCAGTATGCCATTTGCGTCCGTCAAATGTTTGAAATACAATGCCCCGCCAATAAAGCAGGCGGGAAGGCGGAATGCTGTTTTCAAACATCACCCGGAACGCCACATCATTATTTTCCGCAAGATTTGCCACGCTACCCGGTGCCAGGTTGTCTGAAAATCCGCTTTTCCCGAAACCGGCCTGCTTAGAAAACCCGAACAGGCTCCCCTGAATTCTGGGAAACAGAAAAAACAATAGGATCATCAACGGAATGGCTTGTGCCATCATCAACGCCGAAAGTTTTAAATGGACTTTAAATCGACCGGAAGGATCATTGATTCGAATTAACGCGGCAGTGGTGATAGTAACGGAAAGCAGCATATAAAGGGTGATTACCAGCGTTTCCGACAGGAAAAGGCTGGTAATAACAATAAAATAGGCTAAAAAAACGGTAATCATCCGGTCCCGGTGAGACTTTATTTCAAAAGGCTTCAACGCCGCCATAACCGCCAGCAGGCCGAGATATGCGTTTTGATCCAGGTGACGGCTGTAGGTGATCACCAGGCCGACAAATCCGAGTGACGCAAGGGCACGCCGAATATTTTTCCCCGGCAGGGGCCAGTTAAACTTAAACGACAGCAGAAGATACCCCCACATGGACGCACACCAGAGAGTTATCCAGAAAGGAAGCCTGCCGATATGCGGAAAAATTGCCACAACCAGGGCAATCAGGATGGGAAAAATGGTTTTGTGCTGTTCATTCATTGTTCGTTTAAACCAAACACAGCTAAAGCTTTCAGGCAGGCGTGCTTATGCCGATCTCCTTTATCCGGCGCAATAGTCCTTCCGGGAAGCATCAGTCCATATTCCGCGTTCATGTTGTGGGCCTTGATCACCATGTCTGTAAGCCGCGACAGTTTATGTTCCATACCCGAATCACCCACGGCATCATAATCCAGCATCACCGAAGCGCTGCCGGCACCGGAGAATTCCTTGGTAAAAACCCCCAGACCCCGGGAAAGACTTTTCCATGAAATCCGGCTTGCCGGATCACCGGGCTGATACTGCTTGAGACCGGCAAAATCATCCGCCCCTTGCTGGACCGAATTCCCCTCGGATTCACCTCCTTGCTGCCGTCCGGCAAACCGGAAGGGACCGGCAACCGGTTTCGGATAAATCACACACGAAACATCCGGCGTCACCACCGTCCATGTCTTAAAGAGCCCTAAAGGATATCGGCTCCAGACGGTCATCCGGCCGGGGCTAAAAATTCCGCGAAACCGTGTTTGGATTTTAACGGCAACGGTTTCATCTGTTTTGGCGGAAATATTTTCAATTTCCGAATGCATTTTTTCCATCGTAAATCCGATGGCCCGGCGGTGAGAGGATTCGGAACGAACCAGGAATTTAAACAGGGCAGTCTTTCCGGCAAAAACCGGCTTCGCCGATACGGAAAGAATCTTGATCCCCAGCAGGTTCCGATACGTGTGGATCATGGACACAAGAGTGATACTGCCCAGAAGAAACACCAGCAGAAATCCGAGGTTATTATTGTAATTGATGGAGCCCAGAAGCATTGCAAGCAGGATCAGGAGGAACAAAAGGCCGTAAGCTGTGGGAAGGATATAGACCCGGTGGCGGTTAAAGGACAACGGCAGGGTATCCACTTTCCTGGCCGGGGCGGTTTTTCCTTTAAATAACTTTGTCAAAGTGGCACCGGCACCTGAGAGAAAACTTCCTCAAGCTTGTTTCTCGATATTTCAAGACCTTCTGTCCGGGATCGCAGGCGGTGCCCCACCACCCATGGAAGTACAATCTGAAGGTCTTCCGGAACCGTATAATCTCTTCCATGCAGGTACGCCCATGAACGGGAGGCCTGCTGAAGCGCAAGGCCGGCCCTGGGTGACAGTCCGACATGGAATTGGGGGGATGCTCGGGTGAAATGGATAATATCCTGCAAATAGTCGATAAAGGTGTCAGACACGTGGACTTCACTGATTTTCGCCTGAATGCAGAATACGTCATCATGCATCATACAGGTACCCATGGCATCCAATACCGCCTGGGCTCCTTCGCCTTTTAAAATCCTTTTTTCCGCTGCGCGATCCGGGTATCCCAGCTCGATGCACATCAAAAATCGGTCCAGCTGGGATTCGGGAAGCGGAAACGTGCCGGAATGTTCCAGGGGATTCTGGGTGGCAATCACAAAAAAAGGCTGTTTCAACGCGCGGGTTTCTCCCTCGGTGGTCACCTGCTGCTCTTCCATGGCTTCCAAAAGCGCGCTCTGGGTTTTGGGGGTGGCCCGGTTGATCTCATCGGCCAGCAGAACCTGGGTGAAAATCGGGCCGGGATGGAAATGAAATGTTGCGGCATTCTGGTCAAAAATGGATACGCCTAGAATATCTCCGGGCAGCATATCACTGGTAAACTGCATCCGGTGAAAATCAAGCCCGAGACATTTGGCCAGCACCTTGACCATCGTGGTTTTTCCAATCCCGGGCAAATCCTCAATCAGCAGATGCCCTCTGGCAAACAGGCAGGTGAGGGCCAGGCGGATCTGGGGTTCTTTGCCTATTAAAACGCTGCTGATCTGTTTCACAATGGATTCAAATTGTTCATTCATCGGACAGCCGTCTTTTCACAATTTTAAAAAGGCCGTGAGTTCAATTTTTTATGATAAAACAGTATAGGCCCATAACGGTTGCCGTGTCAAGAATGACGGCTTCGTAAAAACCCCAAATTCTACGTTGCGCTACAGCGAAATGATATTCCCTGCGCCGCCGGGGATATATTTGTCGGGATACCGTACAGCAATTTCCCGAATATACTGTGTGCAATGGGTCGGACAAATTTGTTGCAGGCCATTGATCAAATCGAAATCATTAAAAATAATTATACTTTATTAATTCAAGAAATTATAATTTATGAGCGATAAAACAATACCCAACTGGCGGCATATAGGAAAGCATAGTTGCAACTCAAACAATCGCAAACATGCGACCTTCTGGAGGGATTTGCTCGCACCGGCTAGACCTTAGTGCCAAATTTAGGCTTGACCAGACTGAAATATTTAAAAACCTGTTGACTTCAATTCAACCGCATCATATTTTAAAGTTTAGGTTGGTCGACCAAACAATTTTTTAAAGGGGTTCGGGTTGGGACGCAAAAGCAATGCGAATGAACGCAGAAAACAGATTTTAGAAGCATTATATGAATGCCTGGCGGAAAAAGGCCATGAACGGGTTACGATCAAAAAAATTGCTGAAAGGGCGGACTTACCCCATGGCGTGATTCATTATTACTTTAATGACAAGGATGAAATTATTGCCGAACTAGTAAAAAACCTCCAGGCAGCCTACTACACCCAATGGGAAAAACTTTTGTCGACCATTTCAAACGACAGCCGGAAAATACCGGCAGCTATTGATTTTCTGGCAGAATCCATGGTCCTTGACCCAGGTCTGAACCGGGTGCTCTACAACCTGGTGCAGATGGGATTTGAACGAAAACCGGTCAGAGACGCCATGAAACAGGCGTATCGAATA
>JAJRPH010000345.1 GCA_024280875.1 Deltaproteobacteria bacterium
AACGTTAACCCCTTCGAGCTCCATCGCCGAAGCCACTGATGACACCATCACAACAGCCATCAAGGCGATTAATACTTTTTTGAACATGATGCACTCCTTTTCTTTTTATGATTGTGGCGTTTAATAAAAAAAACACTGTTTATTAGTTTTAGCATCAATAACATAATTGACGGTTTTTTTACAGTTTTTTTATTTTATTTCTTTCTAAACTTCCAACGTCCCGATTAACTCTCCCATATGGCTTATATTGTACTTATCAAGATACCTCTCTATTCCCTCTATAATGTCGATTGTTGCACGCGGATTAACAAAATTGGCCGTGCCCACCTGAACAGCAGTCGCACCGGCAATTAAAAATTCAATGGCATCTTCAGCATTCATAATCCCGCCAATGCCGATCACCGGGATTTTAACCGCTTGCGCCACCTGCCACACCATTCGCAGCGCCACCGGCTTAATGGCCGGACCGGATAAACCGCCGGTAATATTTGCCAGTACAGGCTTTCGCTTTGCAATATCGATCATCATACCGGTAATGGTGTTTATCAATGAAACCGAATCAGCCCCTGCCCCTTCGACACTTTTGGCAATTTCAACAATGTCTGAGACATTCGGGGACAGTTTTACCATCAGCGGCTTTGAAGTTCTTTTGCGCACACTCCCGACCACCTCTGCCGCAGCTTCGCAATCTACGCCAAAGGCTACCCCGCCGGCTTTGACATTAGGACAGGAGATATTCACTTCTATACCCGCAATATCTTCAAGTTCATCGATCCGTGATGCCAGGTCCGCATATTCTTCCACGGTCTTTCCATAGACATTGATAAAAACAGGCGTTGAAAAATTCTTTAAAAAAGGCAGCTTTTCGTTTACAAATGCCTCAATACCGATATTTTCCAATCCAATGGCATTTAACATGCCGCAGGGTGTTTCAATAATCCTGGGCGGTGGATTCCCGGGAGATGGCAGCAAAGACAAGCCTTTAACAATAATTCCGCCCAGCTGATTCAAATCAATCAGCTCATCGAATTCCCTGCCGTAACCAAAGGTTCCTGATGCCGTCATGACCGGATTTTTAAGCCTTACACCGCTGATGTTTACTCCGAGTCTGCTGCTGAGTTTTTTCTTGCTCATTTTTCGTACTGTTTACATTTTAAAAGGTATTATATAAAAATTGGAACTCGTAAAAAGTCAGATTCCGATGGTAAAGAAAAAAGCTTCACCAAATCTTATAAAATTGGCAAGGCGCGCAAATCCTGAGAGATGATTCGTACTTAGCGTACCATGAAGAAACGAAGGATGAAGCGCAACACAGAATTTAGACTTTTTACGAAGCCATCAAAATTCTCTTGACGAAAATACCCCCCGCTTATATTTGAATCATTTTAAAATAAATTTTATATAATATATTAAAAATCAATCGTCAAACATTTGAATCCATATGACAGATAATCATCAACCATTTCTCCGAATTGCTCTTTTAAGTTACCGCAGTAACCCTCACTGCGGTGGACAGGGCGTATATATTAAAAGCTTAAGCCGGGCTCTTGCAGACTTAGGCCATCAAATCGATGTCATTTCAGGCCCCCCCTATCCGATGCTGGATCCGGATATCAAACTCATTCAACTGCCCAGCCTGGACCTGTATAACCCAGAGGATTTATTCCGTGTTCCCAAAATTTCCGAACTCATGAATTCAACGAATCTGATTGAATGGCTCGGCATTTCCACCATGGGATTTTCAGAACCGCTCACTTTTGGCATGCGCGCCTATAAATACCTGAAAAACAAATTCCACAAATATGATATTATCCATGACAACCAAAGTCTTTCCTATGGCTTGTGGGTAATCAAAAAGAAAATTCCGACGATTGCGACCATTCATCACCCGATTACCGTCGATCTGGATATTGCCGTAAAATCCGAACCGGTTTTATGGAAAAAATTAAAACTCCTCCGGTGGTATTCTTTTCTGGAGATGCAAAAAAAAGTAGCCAAAACGTTGCCCCATATCATTACCGTATCTGAATGCGCCCAAAACGATATCAGTAAAGAATTCCGTATCCCAAAAGACCGGTTCACAGTCATTTCCAATGGTATCAACACGGATCTCTTTTATCCCATGCCGGAAATCAAACGCCGGGAAAACCGAGTTATCGTAACAAACAGCGCCGACACACCCCTTAAAGGTCTTTATTATCTGCTGCGTTCAGTGGCGGAGATCGTAAAAAAAAGGAAGATCAGGCTAATTGTTATCGGAACCCCCAAAAAAAACGGAAAAATTCTGCGTCAGATCAAAAAACTGGGAATCGGCCCTTTTGTCACTTTTACCGGCCGGATCAGCGACGAAGAATTTGTCCGGCAATACGCCAAAGCAAACGTTGCCGTGATTCCATCGGTATATGAAGGATTTGGATTGCCAGCCGGAGAAGCAATGGCCTGCGGGGTCCCTGTAATTTCCACAACCGGCGGCGCCCTGCCCGAAGTTGTTGGCGATGCCGGTATCCTGGTCCCTCCGGCTGATCCTGGGGCTTTAACAAAAGCAATCACCGATGTTTTAACCAATCCGGACCTGGCTGAGAGACTAAGCACTGCCGGTTATCAACGGGTCCAAAACCACCTGACATGGAACGCAGCAGCCCAAAAAACGGTTGAAGCGTATCGAAGAGCAATACATGATTACCGTAAAATTTGACCGTTTAAACATTCAGCCAAAAGAAAAAATTTTAGACATCGGATGCGGCTCCGGCAGGCACACCGGCGAAGCCTCCCGTCTCAATGGCGTTACCGTCATTGGCGCGGACATGAATTTCAACGACCTGATTGAAACCAGAAACAGACTGAATTTCATCAAAAACTGCGGTGAATACGGCGGCGGTGAAAGAGGCATATCCGCAGCGGACATCACGAGTCTTCCCTTTGACAACGCGAGTTTTGACCATGTCATATGCTCGGAGGTCATGGAACACATACCGGATGAATCGAAAGCTGCCCGTGAACTCGTCCGGGTTCTCAAGCCCGGGGGCAACCTGGTGATCAGTGTTCCACGATTTTTACCTGAAAAAATATGCTGGATGCTGTCCAAAGAATATTATAACGCCAACGGCGGTCATGTACGGATTTATAAAAAAGAAAAAATCGCATCAATGTTTGAAGATCTGGGACTGCGCAAACTGGGATCTCATTTTGCACACAGCCTTCACACGCCTTACTGGTGGCTGAAATGTCTCGTCGGACCGGGCAGGAATGATTCGCTGCCCGTAAATCTGTACCACCGTCTGCTGACATGGGATATTATGGAAAAGCCAAAGATTACCCGAAGCATTGACAAACTTTTCAATCCGATCCTTGGAAAAAGCCTGGTACTGTATTTTAAGAAGGTATAATTTGGCAACAGATGACTGCGAGACAAACTAATCAAAGTCATAGATACAATAAATGCCATTAAAGCCTAAACCACGCCCACTTATCGATATGCTGCTCTGGTGAAAAATCTCGAACTAGTGAAATTTCAATAAATATTGTTGATTTTGCCAGATCACCCGAGGTCAAAGATAATACAGACTTATCGAAGGTTTTTAACATAAAAAAAACTGATGTGCCTGCAAGATATCTGGGGTTCTTCTTAATTGGTCAAACCACTATATGTTGATATTTTCGTTTTGGGGCAAAAAGGAAGACTGCTTGTTGTATGCTTGACAGAATTGACGGTCCTTGATCTGGAGCCATGTGGCAAGCAACCCGGACTATTTTCAATCTCATTTCCTGAAGCTTGTCTCTAATATTCCTTATTCATATGAATCCGCTTATCAATTTGTCCCTGTATTTTTTGGGCGGAGTCCAAACCGCGCCCCTCTCAAACTATTTGCATTCTTAACCCTTAAGAAAACAGTTGCATTCGGTTGTGTTGCAATGAGATAAAAAGTAATACATCACTGTGATGAGTGCATAATGCCTATTAAGGTAAATTTTATTTTTGAAAGTTTTAAAGTGAAGGCCTGTAAACCTGAAATGATTCCTGGTCAGTAGTAAGGCAATAGAATTTGCAATTACAAATGGCAGCAAAGCTCTTATTTCGACCTTGAGGACGGCTAACTTATATCCGCCGGCGTTATATGCAGAAAAAATCGCTGAAGCAGTTATAAATTTGTATAGTTCCGAAAACGATCAGTCCATGGAGCTTTTTTTTGACGACATGGATTTTATTTCAAAAAAATTAAAAAAACTTGAAGTTACGGATGATATCAAAAGCGAACCGATCAAATTTGATGAAATGTTAGAAAATGAGACAGCGGAACTTAATGGATTGATTGAAGGTAATGACATAATAAAAAAACTGACTGACCCTGTTAATGTCGAAAAGGATAAATATCTTAATAATGAGGAGGAGAGTTAAGTGGAGGGTTGGATCTATTAACAAACTTACCTGCATATGGTAACCCGCGTACATACAGCTAAAGCTACCATTTGTGTTACTTGCGCTCAAAACGGACCTACCTGTTGTCAGTTCGTGCAAGGACAGGCAAGCTACAGTTTTCCCCTGTCCGGCGTAGAAATGGAGATTATTTCTGCCTGTGACAGGTGGCAAGGCAAGTGCTTTACCATTCGGGTTCCAAATTCAACCCAGTTTATATCACGGCTAAAAAATCATTTTCCTGATGACTTGGACAGAATCCAGGTACTTTACCCTGAGCATGGCCATCACGAACACTTGTCAACGGATGAACGCGGTTATTGCATTTTTCTTGGCCCAAAGGGTTGTCTTTTGCCCGGCAAATTCCGGCCTCTTTATTGCAGGCTCTTTCCCTTTTGGGTAATCGGTGACCAAGTGGCTTTTTTCCCTTTCGCTCTTTGTCTGGCCCAAAAAAGTACCAGATCTATTAGGAAGGTCATGAAGCGTTTAAAAATGAACAATTCCCAGATATTGTCTTTATACCATGAGTTGCGTGCTGCCTGGGAGATAGATGAATTGTCGTGACAGACAAAATTAAAGCGGGGGTTAAGATTTTGCTCGACATTGATATGTGATCGGCAGAAGAAGGCGTGCAGATAGAAATATGGAGCGATAAACTCCTGTTTTAATTCAGAAGCCGGGAATCAACGACGACCTACTAAGCTCTTTTAATAAGGGATTCAGGCAATATATTCACCTTGAATCTGATACACCGATACCCATAGCATTATGGATATTCGACTTTCCGGACCCATTCAGGCCTGTTGAAGGAAAATGCAAGGCCTTCAAACGTGAATGGGTTAATTTATATCTTGCTATCAGTGATGAAAGTGTCATATAAGGAATAGTTCAGATTCTTTTTGTAGATATTAAAAGTCATGAAATCGGTCGAGTCAGATTCTGCTGCTGCGAAATCATTTCATAATACTATCCGAAAACATCTTGATTTAAATTATAACCAGACAGCTTTTTCCGGTCTGCATAATTACGGTGCGCAAGGACTTTCCAGTATTGGGAAGGTTTTCAAACAAAAATTGCGGCCCGACTCATTAACAAGTAAACTTTTTTGTTTCTTCGTAAGTGGCTTTAATTAATTGGTATGCCTAATTTTTTAGAAAAAAATGATGTAAATAAAACGTACAATCATCAAAATATTTTCAAAAAAACCTCAGGGGAGGTTAACAAAAGTCAAAAAGATGAAGGGAAGAGAACTTGAACAACAGTAAAAATAATAGTGGACATGTGACTACGGCATTGCTCCTTGCGGCCGGAACAGGGAGTCGCTTGTCCCCTTTGACAAAAAAAGCGCCTAAATGCCTCACACTGGTTAATGGTGTGCCGATACTTGAACGGCTGACCTCGTGTTTGAATCAGCAGGGCTTTAAACGCCTGGTTGTGGTTACGGGGCACCTGGAAAATCAAATTCGGGAGTTTTTGGGAACGCGGGTCGGCAACATGAAAATAGACTATATTTTCAGTCCGTTATATGCGACAACCAATAATATTTATTCACTCTGGATGGCCCGTAAAATTATTAATGAACCGTTTCTGCTGGTCGAAAGTGATCTTGTTTTTGACGAATCACTGCTGAAGAACATGCTTTATCCGGACAGAATTGCAGTCGCCCGCATGCAGCCGTGGATGATCGGTACCACTGTCACAGTCAATCCATTTAAACAGGTGGAGAAATTCAGGGATGGCAATGCCGGGCCTTCAGATGAGATCATTTACAAAACCGTGAATATTTACAGTCTTTCACTTTCTTCATGGCAGCGTATTAAAAAAA
>JAJRPH010000346.1 GCA_024280875.1 Deltaproteobacteria bacterium
ATCTACTGCGTTGTAGCGTTTTTTCAGACACTCAAGATACTACATGTATGATTTCGGGCCTGAAAAACCACTACGCCTTGTATATGGAACTTTTAACTTAGCCATCTCGTGCCAAAACAGATACTTTTTACGAGTGCATCATGATTAATATAATTTTATTTAAACTGATAGATTAATACTAATAGAAAAATTATTGAATGTCAAATTTTTTTGTGATGCGGTTATTTTATACCCGAATTTTTCTTGACATCCGGAGCAAATTTTATAACATATAAAAATGTTAGGGGTGTTGCAAAGCAACTGAGAACCCGGAGTCGGGTAACCCTTGGAACCTGATCAGGATAATACCTGCGAAGGGAAACAATATAATTTTATGGAAAGAGTGGGCTGCCCCATATATTGACCGTTTCCCTTTGCCGGGAAACGGTTTTTTTGTTTTAAGGGTCGCGGAAAATAAGTTTTGTCCCAAATGACGAAGGATTTTGGTCCCGCATTCGAGGTGCGATGAAGTAAGCATATCTGGATACGTGCGCTTTATCGCAATAAAGAAGGCGGGTCAAAAGACCAGCAAGATTGGATAAAACTTTTTTTCTGTGGCCCTAAGGCCCTTTTCTTGATTTAACCATTTATCTTAATAGAAAATATTTATTAACTAAAGGAGTAAACCCATGGCATTGGATGAAATCATCATCACAAAAGCAATCATCGATCGATACTATGAAAAATTAATCAATAATCTTGAAACAGACGTTGCCATTGTGGGCGGTGGGCCTTCAGGCCTGGTCGCCGGGTACTATCTTGCTAAAGCAGGTAAAAAGGTGGTATTGTATGAACGAAAATTAAGTATCGGCGGCGGCATGTGGGGCGGCGGTATGATGTTTAATGAAATCGTTGTGCAAAAAGACGCGATTCATATTTTAGAAGAGTTCGGCATCCGGTTTAGAGAATTTCAGGATAATTATTATACTGCGGATGCAGTGGAAGCCATTACAACATTAACCTCAAAAACGATTCAAGCAGGGGTTACTATTTTTAACTGCGTATCCGTAGAAGATGTAATGATGCGCCCCGAGGGGATTACAGGGCTGGTCATCAACTGGTCTCCAGTGGAAATGGCCGGACTGCATATTGATCCGCTTACGGTCCGTTCAAAGTTTGTTGTAGATGCCACCGGTCATGCAACCGAAGTCGTGAAAGTAGTGGTCCGTAAAGTCCCGGGAGAGCTGATGACACCCAGCGGAAAAATCGAAGGTGAAAAGTCCATGTGGGCGGATCATGCGGAAAACCTGACCATCGAAAATACCCGTGAAGTCTTTCCCGGCCTATATGTGGCCGGGATGGCGGCCAATGCAACCGCCGGTGGACCGAGGATGGGACCGATATTCGGCGGGATGCTTCTTTCCGGAGAAAAGGTGGCTGCTGAACTGGCCGGTCGCCTGTAACCCGCGTCCCTTAAGCTGAATACAGAAAAAATATCAAATAGTTTGCGCTGGTTAAAGCCGCCTTTTTTCGTTTGCCATTCATGGTGTTTTAATGGAATATGATTATTTGGTGATACAGTGGCATAAAGCGTAATAAAGAAGTTTTCAAAAAAAATTATAAGTGCTGATAAAATAAATTGTAGGTCGGGATTCTTTCCCGACAAATGAAATATGCCAATCATCAGATTTGGGTGCCGGGTAAGAAACCCGGCCTACATGAAATAATAAGTTATTTAAAATTAATAGGTTATATTATGACACAACTTGAAGAAGCAAAAAACGGGAACATAACCGAGGCAATGGCCCAGGTAGCGGATTATGAAGATGTTTCAGCAGAAGAAATCCGGCAGCGGGTAGCGGCAGGATCTGTTGTAATTCCGAAAAATATCAACCACGATTTTACGGCTATGGGCGTGGGAAAAGGGTTAAAAACAAAGATAAACGCCAATATCGGGACATCTCCCAGCCATTTTGATATTGATGAGGAACTGGGTAAACTTGATGTGGCGGTGGCAGCCGGTGCGGATGCGGTCATGGACCTTTCAACCGGCGGGGATCTCGCTAAGATATTAAAATCAATTATTACGCATTCGCCGGTGATGATCGGAACCGTGCCCATATACAAAACCATCAGCAAGGTGTTTGCCGAAGACCGCCCTTGTGCTGATATCACTGAAGATGAGATTTTTGATGAAATCGAATACCAGGCAAAAACAGGCATTGATTTTATTACCGTCCATTGTGGTATTACGCGGGAGACCATCAGAGTTTTAAGAAAAAGCAACCGTCTGATGGGGATTGTATCCCGAGGCGGCAGCCTGATGGCGGAATGGATTATTAAAAATAAAGCGGAAAATCCGTTGTATGAAAAATATGACCGGCTGCTGGAAATCTGCCGGGAATATGATGTAACGCTTTCTCTGGGCGACGGTCTTCGGCCGGGAACGATTTTTGATGCTGAAGACGGGGCCCAGATCACGGAGATGATCACTCTCGGGCATTTGGCGCAGCAGGCAAGGGATGCCGGAGTGCAGGTGATGATTGAGGGCCCCGGTCATGTGCCGCTGAACCGGATTGCCGGTGATATTAAGATGCAGAAGCGGGTTTGCGGCGGTGCGCCGTATTACGTTCTGGGGCCGTTGCCTACGGATATTGCCGCAGGATATGATCACATCACCGCTGCCATCGGCGGTGCCATTGCCGCAGCAAACGGGGCGGATTTTTTGTGCTATGTGACCCCGGCCGAGCACCTGGCCCTGCCCACAATTGAAGATGTGAGAGAAGGGGTGATTGCATCGAAAATTGCCGCCCATATCGGGGATCTTGAAAAAGGGATCAAATCAGCATGGGAACGGGACCGGAAAATGTCTGAAGCAAGAAACCGGTTTGACTGGAAAACCATGTTTGATGTGTGCATTGATCCGGAAAAAGCAAAAAGAGTGCGTCATGCCAGTGAAGATAAGGACCGTGATGTCTGTACCATGTGCGGTGATATGTGTGCGTTAAAAACACATGCACGGGCATTTGGGGAGGATGAAAAATAATGTTTGTATGAAGTACTCGATTTTATCATCAACTCCGACATCAAATACCGCATGGGAAAAGAACTTGATGCCTATATAGACGGCACTCTCGGCAGTGAAAAAGGCGGGAATTAGTTATGGCTGAAAAATTAACAAAAGAAACAGGTTTAACGAATTGTTCACAAATGCTATCGAAAACAGGTCTGTGATTACTCCTGATCAACTTTTAAAAGTTCACTGAAAAGTTCACTGAAAAAGTGTGCTATCAATTCGATTAAGGCTGGCTCAGATGGAATATTCAGGAAACAAAGAAATCCTTAAAAATCATAAAACAGCATTTCTCTGCTCCAGGAAATGTCCGGCTGATATTGTCCTCAAAAGCCTTGATTGGGCCAAAAACAAAAAAGACAAAGGCGAATGTGTGATATCATGTTTTCACAGCCGGATAGAAAAAGATGTCTTTGATATTTTATTAAAAGGAATAAAAGACAAAAAGACATTCAATTAAGAGAATTGCTGCCTCAGGAGCCTACAATGAAATTTCAATACCAGCCCA
>JAJRPH010000347.1 GCA_024280875.1 Deltaproteobacteria bacterium
CTGGTAAGGGAATTCCAATCACTTTTGGCAAAAACAACTGAACCGGTGCGACCGGGCCGGAAATTCCCAAGAAACCATAAAACAGCGAAAAAAACTTTTTACATGAACTATAAACAGCTTTGTTAAGTTAATGGCATTGATCAAGAACTATAGGTTATCAGGGGCATGTCGACCCGCTGCCGGATATAGTCCAAGTGGTTCCCTGGCAGTCTAAAATAAGCGCTGGTGCGCTCCAACAGGCATATATACAATTACTAAAGCAAAGTCCCTCCCAGGTCGGAGCCCTGGCACTCAGAGAAAGGGTTGTTCCTGTTGGAAGATAGGTAACTCTCACCTTACCCGCGTCAAGATGCGGATCTCCACCGCCGACATACCATAATGATCCGTCTCGATATAAAGTTACGCTTTTTGAGGTTTGGTTGGAAATCGTTACTTTAGCTACATTGCAGTCCTGGCTGTTTCCAAAATCATAAACATATGCCTCACCGGTCCCCAGATTGATCTGGCGGGTATATTCCAGTGGCCCTCCACTTAAAGCCTGTGCTGACTTGATCAAAATCTGATACGTGCCGGGTTCATAAATCTGGTGCAATGTTTCACTCGGTTCCAGGTAGCCATTACCGGCATTCCCCCCTGGGTATTCGCCATTGATCAAAACCGTAACATCAATATCAAGCGTGTTGGTCACGGAAATGGAAGCCTCTGTCTGGGCATTTTCTTTTTCCCGTTCAATAGTCACATATTTAAAGTCTGTCCAGGCCCACTCTTTTTTCTTTGTGACATCAGAATACATTTCGGCTTCTACATAGAACCCGATTTCATTTTTACCCTCATTTAAATTAATCTCAACAATTTCTGTTTCATTGTTTGTGACTGTTGAAGCTGCATAAAATGCAGTTAACCTGGGATCAAATTCATATGTTTCTATTTTGACCTGAACAACGCTGCTTGTGGTTTTATAACCTTCTGTCAGGATTGACTCTCTTTCAGTTCCAGTGGCATCTTTTTCGATAATTTTAAGGTCGTAATCAGGAAAATTTTTTCCCACTGTTTGATTATCAATTTTCTGCCATAGCTCATTGAGATCCTTCCATTCTACGACTGCAGTTTGGCCGCTATAAAATATTTCCGTAAAATTAATTTTATCAGTGCCGGTGTTCCATTGGGATTCAAAGGGTTTAAAATGGCCGTCTGTAAATATTTCACTGTCATCCCATTCAAATTCAATTTTCACATTTTTGTCATTGGGTAAATTCGGGTCGGCAACATACAGATCATTGCCGGACTTTTTATAGACAACCAGGGCATGGCCGGCACTGTCGTCCGGCGGGAATATGGATACATACTGGGGTTCACCGGTCAACAGTATGGCATGACAAAACATGAAATATGTCCATTTAGCACTTTTTTGTTTGCCTAAATTATACCAGTAAGCATAAGACAGGCTCTGATAATTTTCTTCATACCACTGGGCTGTTGAGCAGAGTTTAATGGCCTGCTCATCATCGAGGCCAAATCCAGCAACACCATTGTCATAGTGTCCGAACAGCTGCGGTTCCCCCAGTTTCTTTTTTTTCTCAAGATAATAATATAAAGAGGCCACACTCATCCCGGAACAGATGCCGCCGGGAGACAGATATGTCCCTGGATTTTTAAACTGCCAGTTGTCTTTTGTGACCTGATAGTCGGAACCAAATGCGCCATAGATAAACGCTTTTGCAATATCGATACGGTTGACCATAATTTTGCTGAAATGCCGGGTGGCAATGGTCAAAGATTTTTCATCATGTTCTAATTCAGGGATTCCTTCCAGTCGGTCTGTGGTTTCATCATAGTAAAAAGCCATGTAATGGTAACCGTCTTCAATGGTAACCGGGATTTTTACGGAGATGATTTCATCGGCATATTCACCGCCGTTTTCTATTGAAATCAGGGGTGTGACCGGATTAAGATTTTCATTACCCGAATGGCTGATGATGGGGCTGTAAGATACCGTAAAACCGGTTTCTTCCTGATAAGCGCCGACGGGGATATCTATTTCCAATCCGTCCAACGGGTCATCCGGGGTGTTGATAAACAGCAATGAGCCATTTGCTCCGACGGTTGCTGACCCGACGGTTGTTGTTTCTTCCAGTTCAAGGGATACCTGGTTGGAAGTTCCACCCCCGTCATCATCATCGCCGCCGCCACCTCCGCAAGCCGGCAATATACATAAAGCGCCAATCAAGAGTATGATCACCCAAATCTTCGTGTTTGCTAATTTCATTTGTCACCTCAGTCTTCATTTAGTTTTTTGTTTATGTTAAAGGTTTCGGAGATTCAGTGCGGAATTTATTTCTTCGTGAATGGTAAGGATAAAATTATGGCTGACAACTGGCGGGGTAACGATCTAATATTTATAACAATACGGCAATATGAATATTATAGGCGAGACGTATTGTCAACAGCTGTTTTTGTCCGGATTTAAAAATTGTGTCTGTGTATTACCACTATGTTTGAGGACTGCGCCCAAGGGAACTTCTTTCAATTTTGCCTGACGGACTTTCCGGTGTTGCGATATTGTTGCAAAACAGGTTGAATTTGATTAACTTAATTAAATTTGACAAACTGTTGGGTAGTATAAAAAAAGGAGCTTTGGATGCGTATTTATAAGCAAGGACTGGCGGTCAGCTGGGAATTATTCGGATTCAGCAGGCATTTTGTATTTTTTGTGTTCGTGATTCTTTTTTTTATGGCGCATTCTTTTTTTACCGTCACAACGCTTTTTCTCGATCATGTTTTGTTCCCAAAATTCCGTAAAGTAAAAGTCAAAGCCCCGGTATTTATTATCGGGCATCCCCGAAGCGGCACCACATTTATTCACCACCTGTTCACCCAGACAGGCGATATGGCCGCTTTTACCACCTGGCAGCTCTTGTTCCCGGCTATTACGGCCAGGGGGGTCGTAAAGCCGATTGTCCGCTTTCTGACACGGAAAAATCCGGTGGTGCTAATTCCCGAGTCTGCCGGCCACCAGATTGCACTCGATACGGTGGAAGAAGATGAAATGCTCTTTCTGCATAATCATGATACCCAGTTTGTGGTCATCGGAACCCCGCTGGGATTTGCTGAAAAAGATTACCGGGAAATCCGGTTTCATGATCTTCAGCCCAGGAAAAAAAGAATCAAGTCGGCCCGTTTTTTAAAATCCATTTTTCAGCGCCACATTTATTATACCGGAAAAACCCAGATTTTTGCCCAGACCCATTTTTCCACTCATCGGATCAAGACACTTCTCGAAGTCTTTCCGGATGCAAAGTTTATCTATATGCACCGCATGCCTGAAGAAACCCTGCCGTCCTATTTGTCATTGAATTACAATATACTTGATATTCTTTGGGGAATGCACCGGTTTTCCGAAAAACAGAAAGCTAACTATTATAACCGCCGATACCAGGCAAGCCTTGAACTGTATCAATATTTTTATGACCTGTGGCGTAACAATGAAATTGATAAGGAAAAAGTGTTGATCGTTGATTACAAAAAGCTGCGCGAAAATCTGATGCCCATGTTTGAGCAGATAGTTGAGTTTACGGGAATCAAGCCGAATGACGAATTACGCAACGCGGTGGTAAGTCAGGCCAAAAAGCAGAAGTCGTATCAGCGGAAACATCAGGTGAAAACATTATCGGATTTCGGGATCGACAGCGCACGCGTCAGAAAAGACTTTAGTTTTTTATATACAGACGATCCGTTTGGGCTACAAAAGGATTAAATGATTTTTTCATCAATAAGACGGTGCAATTTTGACTAACTCGTAAAAAGTCAGATTCCGATGGCAAAGAAAAAAGCTCCACCAATCTTATGAAATTGGTGAGGCGCGCAAATCCTGAGTGATGATTTGTACTTATCGTACCATGAAGAAACGAAGGATGAAGCGCAAC
>JAJRPH010000348.1 GCA_024280875.1 Deltaproteobacteria bacterium
GTAGCGTTTTTTCAGACACTCAAGATACTACATGTATGATTTCGGGCCTGAAAAACCACTACGCCTTGTATATGGAACTTTTAACTTAGCCATCTCGTGCCAAAACAGATACTTTTTACGAGTGCATCAACATTATACACAGAATAGCAAAATATCAAGCCATTGGAGTAATTAGTCATTGAATGAAAACCTCTGTATTCAAGTTGTCATTACGAGGATAGAGGAACGAACGACGAAGTAATCCCCTGGCATTTATGAGATCGCTTCGGGCGTGCCTCCCTCGCACTGACAGTAAAGTTATCACTGAGACACTTTCCGTTCAATCACTAATTAAAAAATTTACGAAAGATAGAATTTAATGGACATTAACTCAACAGATTGGAAATTTTGTTTAGGAGCACGGGCCGCTTCAATCGGCATAAGTTTAGATAATAACATGATAGATCAGATTTCGATTTACGCTTCTGAACTGATTGATTCAAATAAAAAGGTAAATTTAACGGCCATAACAGATGCAGAAGAAATAGCTGAAAAGCACATGTTCGATTCGTTTATTCCAGCGAAATTTATACCAGCGAATGCTTCCGTAATTGATATTGGCACCGGGGGTGGGTTCCCGGGTATTCCTTTAAAGATTTTTATGCCGTCACTGTCAGTCAATCTTGTGGATAGTTCAAGAAAAAAAATAAATTTTTTAAAGTACGTGATTCGAATTCTGAATCTTAAAAATATTTCCGCACACCAGTACCGGGTGGAGGAACTTCCAAATCATCCTGAGTTTGCCGGACAATTTGATGTGGTCATCAGCCGGGCGTTTACTTCTCTGAAAAAATTTCTTATTCTGGCTGCTCCATTGATAAAGCAGGATGGCATAATAATCGCCATGAAAGGGAAGGAAGTACAAAAAGAGATTGATGAATTGAAGGTGGGAAAAATCGGTGCAAGTGTCTATCAAATCAACGAGCTCAAACTTGAATTGCAGGTTGAAAAATACAGGCTTCCTATTTCAGGCGATGAACGTTCCCTGGTGATTGCAAGAGGATATCAAAATATTTTTGCTTGACTTCTTGTCAGGGTGAATTTTATTATCTTTGAATTAATTGCTCAAGTGCTTTTAAAAGCATAACAGGGAACCCTGTGAAATTCAGGGACGGGCCCGCCGCTGTAATTGGGGATGAACGTCGCCTACAAAGCCACTGTAGAAACCTGCGGGAAGGTGCGACAAGTAAATTGATCCAAAAGTCAGAAGACCTGCTTGAGTAAGTTGATTGTTTTTCCTCGGAAAAAAAACATCATATGATCTGAAGATACAAAGGGAAATCTCAGGGTCGTTTTTATTGATCAGGGATCTCCCTTTTTTTGTTTTTAAGGGATAAACTATTAATATAACATTTAAGGAGTTTTCGATGAAACAGTTTTTTGCTTTGGTTTTTTTACTTTGTTCAATTTTTTTTATTACAAACAGTGTAAATGCTCAAACAGTGGATTTTGAGGATCTGACGCTTAATGCGGAAAGCTTTTGGAATGGATCTGATGGTAACGGCGATTTTTTCAGCAATGGAATTGCGTTCAGCAATAACTATACTATTGGTGATGGCTGGTCTTCCTGGGATGGGTTTGCTTATTCCAATATTACCGACACAACCGCTCAAGGATTTGATGCACAATATAATGCCATTACCGGCATCGGGGTGGACGGCAGCGAAATATATGCAGTCGCTTATGTCAGTTCTTTTGCGGCAAATCCACCCACGATAACCCTTAATGCCGAACAGGTCATAACAGGCGCTTATTTTACAAATAATAACTATGCCTATTATTCAATGAGCAATGGTGATGGCTTTGCGAAGAAGTTTACACAGGACGACTGGTTTAAGCTGACAATTACCGGTATTGATTTGCAAGGGGAAGAAACAGGTACTGTGGAGTTTAAACTGGCTGATGGAACCAATATTGTGGATACCTGGACATGGGTTGATTTAAGCGGATTGGGGGCAGTCAAGCAGCTGACATTCACGTTAAGTTCTACGGATACCGGCGATTTCGGTATGAACACGCCGGCTTATTTTTGTATGGATAATTTTAATGATGAAAACAGCATTGACGATAGCAATGACAACAGCTCCTGTTTTATTCATACCATGAAGTCTGAATTTATTTCCTGGTAATCATATTATGTGTATCCGGCTATCAGAAATTATATTTTCTGAGTTTAACAAAATGCCCCTTTTTTTATTATGAAAAAGAAAAGTATTATCAAAATAATTGTTTGCGCCGCATGCCTGTTTTTTTTGTTACATCCGGAATTTTTGTTTGCAAAGGATAATAGGATCAGTGTTGAAGAAGAGGGCGCTCAGGCTCAATTTGAACTGGATGAGATCGTCGTTACCGCAAACAAAGTCAAAGAGCCGGTTTCTGATATTCCCAAACATGTAACTGTTATTTCCAGTGACGATATCAGGGAATCGACTGCTAAAAATATTGTTGAGTTACTGGCCCGGGAAGCAGGAGTTAATGTTCGAACCGCTTTAGGAAACGATAAGCAGGCGATTGTTGATCTTAGAGGGATGGGAGATACTGCGGCAAGCAATGTGATTGTGATGGTTGATGACCTGAGATTGAACGCGCCGGATCAATCCGCCCCTTCAATCTCTTCGATACCTATCGAACAAATTGAACGCATTGAAATCGTTCGGGGCGCCGGCTCTGTTGTCTACGGCAATGGCGCAGTGGGCGGGGTTATAAACATTATAACCAAAAAAACGGGGAAAACGCCGGCCGTTAATTTATACTCGTCTTATGGCAGTTTCAATACGTTTGACAGCCGGGTCTCATTTGACCGAAAAATCAAAGATTTTTATTTCAATCTTAATGCCGGAATCCGTGATTCAGATGGTTACAGGGATAATGGTTTTTTTCGGAAAAAAGATATCAACGCAAAGTCAAGCTATGCAATAAATGATCGTTTTTCTTTACAGGCCTCGGGATTTTATTATGAGGACGAATACGGGCTTCCCGGTCCGGTCAGCAAGGAAGATATGAATTCACGAACCCGGCGGGTTTTAACGGATCGTCCGAATGACGCCGGGGAAACGTTTGAAGTGAAGGGACGATTTGCATTTGACATGGATTTTGAAAAATGGGGGACTCTGTCACTGAAAAGAGGTTATCTTCTCAGAGATAACAAATATATCCTTGGCTTCAACCCCATGATTCCCATAAATGACCAGAAAGACAAAATTGATGAAGATACCCGACAGTTTGATCTTAACTATGTCAAAAACTATACATTCAATGGTCATTCGCAAATGTTTCAATTAGGAATTGACCATTATAAAACCGAGTACATCCGGGAAGAAAAACCGGACGGACCACGGAAAAACAGTGAAACTGAAAGTTTCGGAATTCTTATTAATAACCGGTGGGCGATTAATGAGAATCTGATGTTGAGCGCCGGGTCCCGCTACAATAACTATCAGGGCCGTTTTCGTACCGATGAAAAAAAGCTTTTTGATGGACAGAAAGCCTGGATTAATGGAGACGCCACAAAGTCTGAATGGGACAACAGCGCATATTCTATTGGCTTAACCTATTCACTATCCCCTAAAACCTCATTTTTTTCAAGCTATTCCACCAGTTTCAGAATCCCGAACGTTGATGAATTTGCGGAAAGTACTGATGGACTGCGACCCCAGGAAGGTGTTGATATCGAAGTCGGCGGCCGTCAGCAATTTGGCAATTTCATGTCCATAACGGTTACCTTATTTGATATCCGAATTGACGACGAAATCTATTATAGTGATATTAACCGGAACTATGATGATCGCACAATCCGGCAGGGCATTGAAACAAATTTCACATTATATCCAACAGAAGATATTCGTCTGTGGGGAAACTATACATTTACCCAAGCTGAATTTGAAAAGAAAAACACGACAATCCCATTGGTTCCTGAACACATGGCTTCAGCGGGAATGCACTGGCAGATGATCAAGCAACTGGCGTTATCTTTATCAGGAACATATACCGGGTCGCAATTTGACGGCAATGATACGGAGAATGACCGGTATGACAAACTCGATGACGCCCTTATTTTTGACGGCAAATTAACATATGAATATAAAAGTTTGACGATATTTGCCGGTATAAACAATATATTTAATGAACTATATTCGACAAGCGCATACAGTGAGCAATATTATCCCATGCCCGAACGAACGATTTATGGAGGCATCCGGTGGACATACTTTTAACCCATAAACATAATTATGGTCTTTCTTTTTTGAAAATTCACCAGATTTTTCAAATTTGTTTGATTCTAATTTTTGGAGTTATGCTTGGCTCTCTTGCAGGCGCTGTTTCCTATTCACCGGTAGCCGGACAGGAAGGATCTACAGCTATTTATATGGAAGATCCGGCATTTATCGGCTGGGCCATTGGATATGAAAATTATGAAACAGGAACAGACGTTGACGAAGTGTGGCAGACCCCGGAATATGCCATTGGCAAGGCAGCCGGAACATCCTATGACATTGTTTCCTTAGGTCGTGGTGGACGTATAACCATGACTTTTGATCCGCCCATTAAAAACGGTGAGGGATGGGATTTTGCGGTATTTGAAAATTCGTTTAATGACTATAACCTGGAACTTGCTTATGTTGAAGTTTCAAGCAACGGTGTTGATTTTGTCCGATTTGACAATATATCCTTAACGCCGGACCCGGTCAGCGGTTATGGCAGTCTTGATACAATACTCATTAACGGGCTTGCCGGCAAATACCGACAGGGATATGGAACCCCTTTTGATCTGTCAGACATTTCAGAAAAACCGGAAGTTCAATCAGCCATTGTTGATATTTCTCGAATCACCCATGTGAGAATTGTTGATATTATAGGTGATGGAAGTTTTTTTGATTCTGAATCCAATGTTATTTATGATCCGTATCCGACGGTCAGCAGCGCCGGATTTGATCTGGATGCCATTGGTGTATCAAACGGTGCTCCATATCCGGATGGTAGTATAACAGAAGGCCCGTCACCCTTGCCGCCGGAACAGGAAGGAGAAGCAGGATTCGGCGGTCAGAGCGGATGTTTTATTTTTACGATTTTTTAATATAGTGGCTCGTCAAGGATGAACTTACGAAAGATTGTGCCAGTCCAGAGTTTACGAGATACTATCCCCTTGGATGAAACTGTTCATGAAGCTTCTTTAAGTGGTCTCTGGCAACATGCGTATAAATCTGTGTGGTTGAAATATCCACATGTCCCAGCATCATCTGAACGGACCTTAAATCCGCGCCGCCTTCCAGCAAATGACTGGCAAACGAATGCCGGAAGGAATGCGGGGTAATCTTTTTACTGATATTTGCCTTAATCGCATATTTTTTTAAAAGCTTCCAGAATCCCTGACGGGTCATTGGTTTACCGGCCCGGGCAACGAACATAAATTTACTGACCTGGTTTTTTAATAAAATTGACCGTGCATGCGTTACATATTCATTTATTTTTTCTCTGGCCTGACTGCCAATGGGAACCATGCGTTCTTTGGATCCTTTTCCGAAAGTCCTGACAAACCCCACTTCCAGGTTGATGTCCTGCATTTTTACCTGGATCAATTCACTGACCCTTAATCCTGCGGCATAAAGCAGTTCAATCATGGCGGCATCTCTCACGCCTCTTGGTTTGCTAGTGTCCGGAGCATTCAGGATCATCACAATTTCCTCAATGGAGAGCACATCCGGCAGTTTAATACCGGTTTTGGGCAGGTCGACAATTCGTGTGGGGTCTTTTTTTAAAACTTTTTCCTGGATCAGAAATTTAAAAAATCCCCTAAGCGTAACCAGATGCCGGGCACGGGAACGTGTCGACAGGCCCTCGTTTCTTAAAAGAATCAGATATTTTAAAATAACCGTTGTATCGGATTCAGCAATCAGGTTAATTCTGCATGATTTTAAAAATGAGACAAAATTTTTTAGATCACTTGAATACGAATCAATGGTTGCATCGGCCAATCCCTTTTCCACAATCAGGTAATTGATATATTGATCGATCATTTCGTAAATTGAGGACATAACAGAAATCTCAGTTATATGGGAATATTTAACGCCATCATCAATTGATTGAGAATTTCAACGCCGTCTTTTGTCACCAGAACCATATTCTCCAGGCGGATGCCGCCCCAATCCGGGAGATATATGCCGGGCTCAACGGTGAACACCATATTTTCTTTAATCGGAATATCTTTTTCAATTAACGGGCTGATAGACGGGGGTTCATGAACTGCCAGTCCCACACCGTGTCCCAGGCCATGACCGAAAAATTCTTTAAACCCTTTATCTGCTATATGATTGCGGGCAATATCATCTATGCTTTTGGAGCTGGCACCGGGGCGTATCGCTTCAATGGCTTTTTGCTGGGCATCATAGACAATGGTAAATATCTTATTGAATTGTTCGTCCGGTATGCCCATGGTAACGGTTCGGGTCATGTCACTGCAATAACCGTTGACCTTTGCACCCCAATCAAACAATACCGGTTCATTGGCGTTTAAAGTCCTGTTTCCGGGGATGGCATGGGGCAGGGCGCTGTTTTTGCCAAAAGCGGATATCACGGGAAATGAAAGGGCCTGGGCGCCGGCAGTCCTCATTTTTTTCTCCAACTCCCAGGCAGCATCTGTTTCTGTGACGCCTTTGTTCAATTGCTGTAAAAATGTCTGAAAATCACTTTCTGCAACTTCAATCGCTTTTCTGATGGTTTTGATTTCATCATTATCTTTGATCACGCGCAAATCTTCAACCAGGTGAACCGTATCAATAATTTCGATACTTAGGTTTTGAGCTTCCAACTCCTGGCATATTTTAACATATTGGTTGTGTGACATGCGCAAGCCTTCGATGCCGAGTCGTTTTGTTTTAATCTGTTTGAGAATTGCCGGAAGTTCTTTGACAAGACCTTTTTTATAACA
>JAJRPH010000349.1 GCA_024280875.1 Deltaproteobacteria bacterium
AGTCAGCTTGAAAGGGCGCTGTGGGGTAGCCTGGCGGTTGATGAAAATACGCTGGCAACCAATATTCCGGGTGTTTTTGCCGGTGGCGATTTCACCACCGGGCCGACATTTGTAATTCGTGCTATTGCCTCCGGACGACGGGCTGCGTTGGCGATTGATAAATTTTTGTCCGGGGATCAGACACGTATTCATATCCCGGATGAAAAATCAACCCTTGAACAGGACACCGGTCTTGCTCTGGATGAAGAATCCTCTGAAGCAAAGCCAAGAGTGAAAATCGAAATGGAAGAACCTGAAGATCGCATCAAAGATTTTCGGGAGGTTGAAAAAGGATTTTCAGCCGAAGAGGCGCAAATTGAAGCCCGGCGGTGTCTCCGATGCGACTTAGAAAAAGAGGAGAATAAAATATGATCCGGTCCATAACCCAGTTAAAGCCAGCAGAAGAAATTGAACGGCTTCTTGATGGAATGGGCAGAATTTTTATCATCGGTTGCGGGACCTGTGTAACGCTGACGCAAACCGGTGGTATGCCTGAAGTTGAAGCCATGAAGAAGGCGTTGTCCGAAAAAGGGAAAGTGGTCACCGGTACAACGGTGGTCCCGGTTGCGTGTGACAATCTGACCGGTGAAATCTTAGGCGATATTGAAACTCAGATTAAGCAGGCAGATGCCTTGTTGATTATGACATGTGCATACGGAGTCCAGACCATCGCCCAACAAATTAAAAAGATGGTCATTCCGGCATTAGATACGATCTTTATCGGTAAGGAAACGGGTGCAGGTGAATTCAACGAAGTCTGCAAACAGTGCGGTACCTGCATTATCGGCGAAACCGGAGGGATCTGCCCGGTCACCGCCTGCCATAAAGGTCTGGTTAACGGACCCTGTGGCGGCACCGATAACGGCAAATGCGAGATTGATTCCAACAAAGATTGTGCATGGACGGCGATATACAACCGGTTAAGCGAACTGGGCCACCTGGATTCCATGCGAAAGTATCAGAAACCCAGAAACCACCTGGGGGAACCCAGTCCCGGGAAGTTTACGATCCCGGTGGAATAATATTGTCAGTCAGGAAAGGAAAGACCTATGCCCTCTGCATTTAAAAAGGCTCTGGATTCAGGTAAATTTATCGTTACCTGCGAGGCCGCGCCATCCAAAGGCACCAATCTTGAAAAGATGAAGCACCATATCGAGTTGCTAAAGGATAAGGTGGATGCCATGAACGTGACAGACCATCAAAGTTCGGTTATGCGCTTTCCTTCGCTGGGCGGGGCGTTACTCGTCAAGGAGATGGGCGGGGAACCCATTTTGCAGATGACCTGCCGGGACCGGAACCGGATGGCACTTCAGGCGGATCTGCTGTTTGCTTCCAGCCGAGGGATTAATAATGTGTTGTGCCTCACCGGAGATTCTGTCCTGCTGGGCGATCATAAAGAGGCCAAGCCGGTGTTTGATTTGGATTCAAGTCAGTTGGTGGCCGCGATCAGGACTATGGAAAAAGGCAGGGACATGGCCGGTAATGAGCTTGACGGCGGAGTCAGCTTTTGTGCCGGTGCTATCGTGACTCCTGAGGCCAATCCCATTGAGCCTCAGCTGATTAAATTTGAGAAAAAGCTCGATGCCGGTGCGGAATTTATACAGACCCAGGCAGTGTATGATATGGATAATTTTAAAAAATTCATGGAATACGCCCGTCAGTTTCCGGTCAAAATTTTAGCAGGCATTATCCTTCTGACATCCGCGCCCATGGCCAGGTTTATGAATAAAAACGTGGCCGGCGTCACGGTTCCCCAGGATTTGATTGATGAAATGGCCGTAGCTCCTAAGGGTGGTGCCTTAAATAAAGGGATAGAAATCGCAGGGCGCATGGTACGGCAGATCAGGGAAGAAAACATCTGTGACGGGGTCCATGTCATGGCCATCGGCAAGGAAGAAAAGGTGGTTGATATTATGGAGGCCGCCGGACTACTTTAAGTGATTCGATATTACCTTAATAGCTTTTTAGAGAAACCGTGCTCCGGCCTTGATTACGATTATTATTAAAATATAAAAGGCTTGGACTGTTTTATACAGTTCAAGCCTTTTCTTTATTATCAGCTGCGAGCCATGCTAGCAGCATGCTGCTATCGGAGACGATCCCAAAAGTGAGGGCTGAATTTTTCCTGATATTTGGAAAATGACAGAAAATTGAGATGACGGGAAACGCAGTATAGTGTGTCTGTCAAATTTTTTCCTGGAATGCTGAATAGCTATTGCATGGTGCAATGGGATGAAGATTTTATCGGTGAGCACTGTTGGATTTTTTCCCTTATTTCCTGATACTATTCTCGAATCAGAGGTTTAGCCTAACTTGTCATCTGTTATTATCTTAGCCCAAGTTCGACAACTATTTTTTAAATATATAGTGATATCAGTAATATATAAAATTTTGACGTTATTTTTCCTCACTACATTTTCTGTTTTTTCTCAGCGGTGTCCTGATTTTTATTTTTCTTAATGGTTG
>JAJRPH010000350.1 GCA_024280875.1 Deltaproteobacteria bacterium
CTCCGACAGGGTTTTTTGATGGAAAGTCATTTTATTCTGGCGGGGCTATTGGCCGGCCTGTGGGCTCTCATATAAATGGCATTGCTAAAAGTCCCATCTACTGCGTTGTAGCGATTTTTCAGGCACTCAAGATACGACTTGTATGATTTCGGGCCTGAAAAACCACTAGGCCTTGTATATGGAACTTTTAACTTCGCCATTCAGTTAGCGGGATCATCAATATTGGTGAAACTTTTTTCTGTCTATCAGGCTTTGGTAAAGCGTAGGCCGGATTAGCTCGAAGAGCGTAATCCTGTTTTTTTGTTATTTCCATTACTTATACCTTCCACCTATTCTCCCCTAATCGTAGGTTCCGTTCCGTCGAATAATCTTTTGATATTGTCTTTATGGCGAAAAATAATGGCCAAAGAGATAATCAGCGCGCAACCAAAGGTGGCTGGTGATGGATTTAACCAGAGGACACTGATAGGAAGCATTGTGGCCGCTGCCAGTGACCCGGCGGAAACGCGGTTTGAAATAACGGCGGTAATGAGAAATGCGGCAATTGAAATTGTCAGTGCAATGGGCGAAATGACCGCAAAACAGCCCGCAGCCGTCGCCACCCCTTTGCCACCGGTTTTAAATTTTAGATAAACGGGAAACAGGTGTCCGCAAAATGTTGAAATTGCGGTCAGCGCCATCCCAACTTCTTTTAATTCATTTTCATTTCCCGAACTGATCGCTAAAGCAATCAGCACTGGAATTGCCCCTTTTAAAACATCACAAGCCAATGTGGCGAGGCCTAAACCCCACCCGCCGGCTCTTTTGGCATTGGTCGCACCGATATTCCCGCTTCCGATTTTTCGAAGATCCTGGGAGGTAAATATTTTTGCAAAGACCAGCCCAAAAGGAATGGAGCCAAGCAAGTATGCGAAAATACAAAGATATATTATAGTAATTGCCATGTATTATGTCACTCCTCTGTCATTGCGCGGGAAGTATCGATCCCTTGACTAATTTCTCGTGTCTGTCTCGTTAAATTATGATAGCAATAATAAATAACCAACCTTGAGATAAAGATCAAGAATCATGAAATAACCAAATTCCTGGTAAGGAATCCTTTTGGAACCAATAGAAATACCCATAGACGGGGTCCTGGATCTGCATACGTTCAACCCCAAAGAAGTCAAACCGCTGCTGTATGACTATATCGCCGCCTGCCGTGAAAAAAAGATTCTTTCCCTGCGGATTATTCATGGCAAGGGAACCGGTGTATTGAAAAAACGGGTACAGGGGATTTTAAAAGCACATCCGGATGTACTTTTTTTTACTGATGCGCCTCCGCAAGCCGGGGGATGGGGGGCAACATTGGTGGAATTGGAAAAGATATAATAGATGGAAAAAATTGATAAAAAAATATTTACTGCTCTGTTTTTTTCCTTGTTTGCGGCAGTCACCGGGGTCGGTATTGTTGTCCCTCTGCTTCCGGTATATGCCCACAGCCTGGGAGCCAGCGGATTCTATATCGCGCTGATTTTCGGCGGTTTTTCGTTGACCCGGACGTTTTTTCTTCCCTGGTTCGGAAAATTATCCGATCAGAAAGGGCGGAAACCGTTTATCACATTCGGGCTTTTTTCTTATTTTATCATTTCTGTGGCATTTATTTTTTTTCAGGACATCAAAGGCCTGGTCTTGCTCAGGGCAATTCAGGGGATTGCTTCGGCCATGATCATGCCCGTGGCCCAGGCCTATATAGGGGACATTACCCCAAAAGGCAAAGAAGGCATTTCCATGGGAATGTTTAATATGTCGGTGTTTATCGGTCTGAGCATCGGACCGCTGCTGGGGGGCGGCATCAAGGATTATTTCAGTCTCCAGACTGCCTTTGGTGCGATGGCGGCATTGTCTTTTGCCGCATTTTGTTTAAGTTTTTTCTTTTTGCCACCCACGCAGAAGGAACAAACCGTTATTCGGGATTATCAGCCCACGCCATGGAGGCGCCTGAGGCGGGATCGGGATATTGTCTGTATTTCGTTTTTCAGATTTGTGTATACTACCTGTATTGGGATTATCTGGGGATTTCTACCGGTTTACGGTGATATGAAGTTTGCGCTGTCGAGTTCATCCATTGGTATTCTGGTGGTGTTGGGAGTTTCAATCAGCGGATTGATGCATATTCCCATGGGGGTGCTCGCTGACAGGATGGATAAGCGGATACTGATTATTACCGGCGGGTTGATCACTGTTGTTGCCATGTCACTGGTGGGAAAGGCGGAAGGATTCTGGGGGTTGTTCTCGGCAAACGTCATCTTCGGCATCGGCGGTGGGATTTCCATGCCCGCCCTGATGGCGTTAGCGGTTATCCGCGGCAATAAAACCGAAGCAATGGGCGCGGTCATGTCCCTAATCACGGTTGCCCATAGCCTGGGGATGCTGTGCGGATCCCTGTTAGCAGGCATCATTATGGATATTTTTAATCTACAGTATGCGTTTTATATAGGGGCTTTCATTATGGCTGCGGGAACCCTCTTTTTTATTATAGGAATGTCTACAGAAAAGCGAACTGTTACAAAGGTGAATTGATATTTTATGAAGACTGCTCCGGAAAAAATTTATGCCGTGATAACCGGTGATTTTATCGGGTTTTCAGATTTACCGGCAGAAGTGCGACAGAACATGTATTTTATTCTGAAAAAATGTGGGACTGCCCTGTCAGAGGCATTCCCAGGGATCATGCCCTATGAAGTGGATGTGTTTCGGGGCGACGGGTGGCAGGTACTGTTGACGGATGCAGTTTTTTCTCTGCGGGCCGCTCTGTATTTCCGGGCATATATTAAGGCCCATTCTCATGGAAAAAACCCTGAACAAAATTCTGAACAAAAAATTGATTCGCGGCTGGCAATCGGTGTCGGCCCCATTGATTATGTGCCGGACAACCGGGTGTCTGCCGGAGATGGGGCTGCGTTTCGTCTGTCCGGGAAAATGATTGAACAAATGACTTCTCCCAAATTCGGGACCATGCGGTTAGCGATGAGCGGATTTGATGAAGCGGATCTTCTTGACGGTATTGTCAGAATGTCAGGCGCGTTTGCCGATTTTTGGACGGATAAGCAGTCGCTGGCCATGACCGGGGCATTGCAGGGATGGACCAGAAAACAGATCGGCGGGCTCTGGAAAGATACGATTTCGCCCCAGGCTGTTGGCAAACATCTGGATCGGGCCAATTGGTATGCGGTGGACCATGGCTTGAGGGCTTTTGAAGGCGCAATGTTGAAACTGTGATAGCACTTGCAGGGTTCGTTTTACGCACCGGAATGAGTGACGTTTTAATAATTGAATCAGAATTCAGCATTCGATGTTGGATGTTCTCGTTTTCGTTCCCACAGTCCCTTGGAATGCATACCGGAGATAGAAGCGGGCACGTTTCAACCATCTATGATTACCTCTCCAGTACATCAACTCCCTTAATGCCCGTAAATAGCCATTCGTTATCGATTTTATCGAGAGTGCATTCTGCTTCATGGACTTCATCCACCGGTTCGCCGGAGATGGTGGTGGCTTTAAAAACTGCGGTCAATTCCACTATCGACGTATCTTTAGTTGGAAATTGAATTTGAAAATCATAAAATTTTATTGTTATTTTTTTGTATCGGGTTCGGGCGAAAAGGACGTGTGGGGAGATTCCATTACGGGGAAATGTTTTATCCACTGAATATGACGGTATTTGAATGCGGACTGATCCGGTAAACAATTGTTCAATTGCATGTGCTTTTTTTGCAGCGATTAAATTGTGTTCGTCACCATTCTTTTCTACTCTTTCAGCAAGTTTATGGAAATTTTTTTTAATTTTGGCCTCATCGGTTTGAAAAAACAGAAAAAAAACAATAACAGCGCCGGCAATAAGCAGTGCGGCAATGACCATATTTTTTTGATTTATCATAAGGGGACTCTTGTGATCCGGTTAATCGGTGTTTGTCCGAAATCATGCCTTTCCATGGGAACGTTTCTGTTGTCTCCCACCAGATAAACATAGTCCTTTTTCACAATCCGGGGAGCAAGGTTCCATTCTTTTCGAATGGTTACATACGGTTCATCAATTTTCTCGCCGTTGATAAATAGAAACCCTTTTTTAAACGCAATGGTTTCTCCTTCCAATGCAACAATACGTTTTAACAGCATGACATGATTTTTTTTAAAAAAAATAAATTATTCTGTTATTTTTATATTAAACTCACGTGTTTCTTCTATGCTCGGGCTATCCTCTTGGGATTTATATGTCCGTTCTATAAACGTCATCTGGCCGGAAGGTTCCGCAAGAATCACCGCAGAAGAACGGGTTCCGTAAATATCGCTGAAAACAAATACCGAAGACAGGATGCGTTCCCATTCCAGGCCCACGCCCGTATCCGGCAGTGTGTCGTCCGGCGGGCGGTTTTTGTCCGTCAGCACCTGAAAAATATCTTCCGGGTCAACCGGAGCACTCCTGTGACAGATATTCTGCATTCCTGACATTGTTTTTACAGTTTTCGGCCAAGGGGTATCCATGAGGTGGTTGCTGATAACATGAATACCGGGTTCAATTTTTACGATCTCATTTTTTTTGTTTGAATACCACCACAACTCATGGATGTCACCGACAACCAGATTGAATCCGTTATATTTTTTCCCGGAATTTTTAATGGCTTGAAGGTAATCCTCGGGATCTTGATTTGAGACAAGAAAATTGCTGACCAGAAGCCCTCTGGAAGGCGCATGGAGATCTGCTAATGCCGGTTCCCGAAAATTGGTAATGGCAGCAAAGCGCCCGGTTTTAGTAATCCCCAGCCAGGTGCCGTTTTGTTCAAGGTCTCTTCCAGCCAGAATGTCCGGATGATCCTGCCAGAATGCAAGCGGGGCCGTGGGACGATGGTAAAATTCATCCCGGTTGGCGGCAATGATCAGCGGGTAGAGCGGGTGAATTCGGGTTGCGATTGCGATCAAACACATAAGTTTTCAAGAATTTAGCCGGTTAAAACGATTCATGGTAAAAGTTTGTTTTGAAATTAATTTTATATTATAAAAATAAAGACTTAAGTCATTTCAAGGATTCAATGTTGCATGTGGTTTATTCTTGTGTTTTAAAATGGTGTTTGATACAATAAATAATTTATCTGAAAACATAATTTTATCTAAATTATAATAATTATATCAGGGAGGATTCTCATATGCAAGAGGCAGTCATCGTCAGCGGCGCAAGGACACCGGTCGGATCATTCGGCGGTGTTTTAAAGAGCGTTTCCGCGATTGAATTAGGTTCATTAGCCATTAATGAAGCTGTGAAACGGGCGGGGTTACGGCCGGTTATTAGTGATGAAATGAAAGCGGTCAGTCCGGACAAATTAAAAGATCATGGCAAAATTGATCTGGAAAGCAAGCTTGAGCAATGGGATGGCAGTGCCACTCCGTTTGTTGTGGACGAAGTGATTATGGGAAATGTTCTTTTGGCCGGCCAGGGGCAAAATCCGGCCCGCCAGGCCATGATTCGTGCCGGAATTCCCAAGGAAACACCGGCATTTACAATTAACAAAGTCTGCGCTTCCGGCCTTAAGGCCATTGCCCTGGGGGCATCGTCCATTATGTGCGGAGAAGCCGATGTTGTGATTGCCGGTGGTCAGGAGAACATGAGCATGGTGCCCATGGCTCTGCCCAAGGCCCGGTGGGGACATCGGATGGAAGTGACCGGCAAGGGCGATATCTATGATTTGATGGTGTATGATGGCCTTTATGAAATTTTTTATGGGTACCACATGGGCGTTACGGCTGAAAATATTGCTGAAAAATACGGGATCACCCGCCAGGACCAGGATGAACTGTCCGTGCTCAGCCATAGCCGGGCATTGGCGGCTATCAAAGACGGCACATTCGCCAGGGAAATCATACCGGTTGTGATCAAGGGGCGTAAGGGAGACGTGACCGTTGATACGGATGAACGTCCCATGGAAACCAGTATGGAGAAAATGGCCAAGCTGCGGGCGGTGTTTAAAAAAGACGGTAGCGTCACCGCCGGCAATGCATCCGGTATCAATGACGGAGCAGCGGCAGTGGTGATGATGAGCGCGGCCAAGGCAAAAGAACTGGATTTAGAACCACTGGCAACCGTTAAGGCGTTTGCCGGCGGTGGTCTGGATCCGGCATATATGGGGCTCGGACCCATCCCGGCCATCCGGAAAGTATTGAAGAAAACATCCATGAGCATCAATGATTTGGATGTGATTGAACTCAATGAAGCATTTGCCTCACAGGCCATTGCCTGCATTCGGGAACTGGAAATACCCTATGATAAACCCAACCAGGTGGGCAGCGGTATCTCTCTGGGGCATCCCATTGGATGTACGGGAGCTCGCCAGATGGTGACCTGTCTGAACCTCATGAAGCAGAGACAGTTAAAAACCGGTCTAATTTCCATGTGCATCGGCGGCGGCATGGGACTGGCTATGATTATAGAAGCATAAAATACAATTAATTCAAAAGATGTCAGGTGTGGACTTTTCAAAAGATGAGCACTTTATTTTTTTGATAGGGAGACAGTAATATGGAGATGTCAGCAATCAGCAAAAAAGTGGGTACAATGGTTTTGATGGGTGTCCCGGCAATTGTCGGCGGTGGTCTTGTATATTTTGCATTTGGAAATTTTACAGCGGTGATCGTTTATGAAGTCCTCTTAGGATTTGCTTCGCTTGGATTTATCAGCAAGTAAAAAAATACGGCATCACATAAAGCACTTGTAAAATATATTATAATTCCGGGAAGTCCTTTTGAGCAGGAGAGGCTATGAGTCAGGTCGAAGAAAGAAGAGAAGAAGTCAGTATTGAAAAAGAGATGAAGCAATCGTATCTGGATTATGCGATGAGCGTCATCATTGGAAGAGCGCTCCCTGATGTCCGGGATGGCTTAAAGCCCGTGCATCGCCGGATTCTTTTTGCCATGAGCGAATTGAAAAACGACTGGAATAAGCCGAATAAAAAATCCGCGAGAATTGTCGGTGATGTGATCGGTAAGTATCATCCCCATGGAGATTCAGCGGTGTATGACGCTCTGGTTCGGATGGCACAGACATTTTCTCTCAGATATCCAATGGTCCAGGGGCAGGGAAATTTTGGCTCTATTGACGGGGACCCGCCGGCTGCCATGCGGTATACAGAAGTCCGGATGATGCGTCTGGCGCATGAGATGATGGCGGACCTTGATAAGGATACGGTTGATTTTAATACCAATTATGATGAAACACTAGAAGAGCCGGAAGTTCTGCCGGCAAAAATCCCCTCATTGCTGCTCAACGGATCATCCGGTATTGCGGTGGGCATGGCAACCAATATCCCGCCGCATAACCTGACGGAATTGTGTAATGCAATTAAAGCGTTAATCGATAATCCGGATATTGAATTTGAAGAGTTGATTGAGCACATTTCCGGCCCGGATTTTCCCACCGGCGGCATTATTTACGGTAATCAGGGTATCATTGACGCCTACAGGACGGGCCGGGGCAAGCTCCGGATTCGCTCAAAGGTGGAGATCGAGGAGGATGCAAAATCCAAATCAGAGACAATTATTGTCCGGGAAATCCCCTATCAGGTCAATAAGGCAAATTTGATTTTAAAGATTGCGCAACTGATTAAGGATAAACAGCTGGAAGGGGTCAGGTACGTCCGGGATGAGTCTGACAAGGACGGCATCCGTATCGCCATTGCCTTAAAAAGGGACCAGATCCCGGAGGTCATCCTCAATCAGCTGTACAAACACACCGCACTTGAACATAATTTCGGGATTATATTTCTGGCTGTCGTCAATAAGCGGCCCCAGGTGATGTGTTTAAAAGAAATCCTTGAACATTTTGTCATTCATCGAAAAGAGATCATCATCCGGAGGACCCGTTTTGAACTGAAAAAAGCCGAAGCCCGGGCCCATATTCTGGAAGGTTTGATTGTTGCTCTGGATAATCTGGATGAAGTCGTTGCATTGATCAGGAGTTCCAAATCCCCGGCTGAAGCCAAAGAACAGTTGATGCGCCGGTTTGAATTGACCGAAATTCAGGCCCAGGCCATCCTGGACATGCGTCTACAGCGTTTAACCGGTCTTGAACGGGATAAAATCAAGGCTGAGCATATAGAAATCTTAAAGGATATTTCCCGTTTTCTGGAGATTCTGTCCAGCGAACGGATTGTCTTGAATCTTATTAAAGCCGACCTGACCGAAATGCAGGAGTTGTACGGGGATGATCGCCGTACAAAGATTGTTCCGGTATCCAAAGAAATAACCATGGAGGATATGATCGCCGAAGAAGATATGGTGGTAACGATTTCAAACAGCGGTTATATTAAACGCAACCCTATTACCATGTATCAGCAGCAGCACCGTGGCGGAAAGGGCAAAACCGGGATGGGGACCAAGGAAGAGGATTTTGTTGAACATTTATTTGTTGCCTCAACCCACCATACCTTTTTGTTTTTTACAAATCTGGGCCGTTTGTACTGGCATAAGGTGTATGAGATCCCCCAGAGCAGCCGAATCAGCCGGGGCAAGGCGATTGTCAATTTATTAAATCTCGGTCCCGACGAAAAACTGGCAACGGTCCTGGCGGTTCCC
>JAJRPH010000351.1 GCA_024280875.1 Deltaproteobacteria bacterium
GATGTTTTGAAAAAACGCCAAAAGTACGATCAGAGTGTGGGAAATTAACGTTAAGCGATTGCAGCATAGTGGCTAAAACCGACAGTAATGCAAAATTTTTCTATAGTGAACATTGTCGATAACTGCCATCAACATCTCCTATTTTGAAAAGGTACAAGATATTGAGGCGCCTATTTTTGAAAAAATCTTCGAATCACAATTAAATACTCCAGATCGTTTTTAAAGAAAAAAATTTGAACGCTATGAATAAAAAAAGCATGTTGCATAGTGCGCAACATGCTTTTTTTTGATCTGTGATCAAGTCATTTAAACATAAAGGATTGAAACGGTACTATGAAACCGGGAGTGTAGCCGGAATACAGCCATCACACAAAAAAAAGCTCCGGTTACAGTTAACCGCTTTAGACACTGCAACCTGTATCAATGATATGGATATCCCACGTTTTAAATTGCACCCGTTAAAAGGGGACAGAAAAGATATCTGGTCAATAGAGGTAAGTGGAAACTGGCGGGTCACGTTTCAATTTAAAGATAGCAATGCATATATTCTTAATTATTAGGATTATCACTAATGAGCATGTATAACCCACCACATCCGGGAGAATTTATTCGGGAGATATATATAGCCCCTTTTAACCTAAGTGCGAGAAAAGTCGCCAGCAGCTTGGGTGTCTCTCCATCGACATTTAACCGATTGTTGAATGGCGAAAGTAATGTGTCGCCTGAAATGGCCTTGCGGTTATCAAAATCATTGGGCCGTAGCCCTGAGAGTTGGTTAGCCATACAAGACCATTATAATCTATGGCATGTCAGAAAAAGAATCAATCTTGATGGCTTCGTAAAAAGTCCAAATTCTGTGTTGCGCTTCATCCTTCGTTTCTTCATGGTACGCTAAGTACAAATCATCACTCAGGATTTGCGTGCCTTAAATTTAGAGCTTTTTTCTTTGCCATCGGAATCTGACTTTTTACGACTTTATCAATCTTAGGGAAGTAAAAAAACTCAATTTGTCTGCGGCATAATAATCACAGTTTCCGAGTTTCCCATTTCCAGTATTGTGGTAGTGAGAAAATTACTCAAAGACCCCATCAGTTTTATTAAGCGGTGTGTAGCCCGGGTAGAAAACAGACCTCTTTTTTGCATCTTGAAAACCAGCAATCTATTACAGCATATTGGCTAAAACGACAGTATTGCAAAATTTTTCAGCCGTGAAGCATATCGATATTACGTAATGCTTCTCGTATCTCAATTATCATATTTGACGCTATATGTTGGGCTGCTTTAAATAACACCGTGCTGGCAAACGCAATCGTTTTGCAGCAATAATGTAAAAGATTCAGGGGTGTTTTTGAGACAGAGTATTATATGCTTCCTGAATTTCAACAAACTTCTTTTGGGCCAGCTCCTGGAATTCGTCGCCCAAATGAGCGACCTTGTCCGGATGATACTGCTGAGCTGCCGCCCGGTAAGCCGCCTGAATTTCTTCAGGGGATGCGCCCGGCGCCACCCCCAGAATTTCATAGGGGTCTTTGTAATCATCCAGCCCTTTTGCGGTCTGGCCTTTGTTATTTTTTTCCTCAAATGTATCACCAGACTGCTTCCCCGATCTCCCGCCGCCTTTTTTTAACAGCCATTGAATTACCCGGGGTATGAACCCGGGCAACCGGCCATAACGAAGATAATAAACAAGAAGCCCCAACAGAAATGAATCATCCAGCCACCCAAAAAACGGAATGATATCCGGAATGCCGTCAATGGGACTGATAATATAAATCAGGACCAGTATCACTACCAGTATCATCCAAAAAGGATTCATTTTTATGACCTATGCCCTTAAGGTTGCCGTCAAACGAAGCGGATTTAACAAAAGGTTCAATGCCGAGACAATGGATGTGCAGACAATATCCGCGGACTGCACTGTTTCTCTCGACGCCCCTTCTTCGAGAATCACTGCAATACCAAGGCCTGATGCTTTCAGCATCAGCTGATCGTTCCTGCCGTTTCCAATGCTGACTGTATTCTCAGCACCAAGAGACTGAATATATGCCAGTTTCCCGGCCGGCTGATCTTTTTCGGCAAGAATGCTTAGCGTGCATTCAACGCCTTCAAGGCCTGATTTTGCCTTTCCAAATGTGTCAGCTGTCAGCACATGCAATGACAAATACGGTGAAAGCTTCGCCAAAGCTTCCTTGACGCCTCTGATCAAGATTCCGTCAATCGCAAGAGTCCCGTTGTAATCCATCACCAGGTATTTCAAATCTAATTTGCCATAACCGGGAATTAATATATCCATTATGTTCATCTCCAGTTAAAAAAATGCTTTTTCGCGATGCCTGCCCTATTATTCAGACTTACAAAACAATCCCGGCAAAGATCAATACGAAAATTCTCTGCACATAAGGCTTTCATTAATTATCCGGCGGGGTGAATTTAAATTACCACGGCTTTGAAAATTTCTTGACAATTTAGCCGGGTAACGTTTAATACCTAAAATTAAGAGGATATACTCAAAACTCAATCGAAGGAGAAAAAATGAAAAAAATTGCAGTAGTCGCTTGTGGTGCATACATGGATAATGGTTACGGTTGCCCCGGGGAATGGCGTTGTCTGAAGGCCGCAGCCATGGGAGAAGGATCATTTGAAGAGGAATCTTCGGTAATGGCTTTTGTGAAATGCACCTGTCCGGGCCGGCCAACAGTAGCGAATTTGGGCATGGCCATAAAAGCATTAGAAATAAAACCGGATACCATCTATTTAAGCTCATGCCTGGTCAATGCAAAGCCTGGTTGTCCGTATATCGAGCCTGAAGAACTGGCAAAAAATATTGGAGATAAAACCGGCATCAAAGTCATCATGGGAACCCATGACTACAAATAATTCAAAGCCGGGCCCATCGGGCTCGGCTTTAAGTTATCCATAAAAAAAGCTAAATGCTAAATAAAGAAGGCACCGGCATAAAAACGTCCGGCATAAAAACGTCCGGGCGGATCGATAAAAACCGTCCCGCCCGGAGGAGTTACTTTTTCTATAAAAAGAATTTTATGAAAAGAAAGGGATAAACTATTAAAAGGAAACTCCGTTCTACCCGGAAAACCCTTAAAATTCACCCAGCGGCCGGACGAAGAACATTCTGGCCGGTTCTACCACCATCCGATTGTAAGCTTCGCAGTTATTGTTTCCAGCAGCAGAAAACGGAAGTGAAGCAAAATAAAAAGCAGTCCCTGCCACTAAAGATATAAACTGCAGCGGCCTCACCACAACAAAATCAGCCGCCATGAGTCCTGCAGAATTATCAATCGGATGGTCTAAACTTTTGGCAACAGCTGAAGATCCGAACGGGATTACCAGTAAAGACACCGCAAGTAAAAGAACAATTATTATTTTTTGGCCGGCCATGCTCCTCCTCCTTTTAATTAAACCCGAGAACCATTTTTATTTCAAGTTTCATTTCAAATCATGAATAAGAGACCATATTCTTTAATAAAATAAACTGTTAACCAACGCCTGTCAAGGGACAATTGCATTCCATCCTAAAAATAATTTACGTTTAATGAACCCGACTTTCTTTGCCGGGCAAAACACTGACCGGAACACCTTCATAGGGTGTTCTTCTTTTTGATTTATATGATTTCGGATCACGCATGGTCTTCAATATTTCAATACTGTCTTTCATCCCTTTATAATATCTGGCCATTTCCATTGCCATTCCGGCCATATACGCCATTGCCTGGACAAAATTCACATCATCTAATGTAAATTCCCAGGATTCTGCTGAATACACTCTCAAGGCTCCAATAGTATAGCCGGCCGCCACAACAGGAACGGAAAGAATGGATGAGATCCCCTCTTTTATCGCTTCTTCCGGATATTGAAGTCTTGGGTCATCCTTCACATCATAGATCGCAATCGGCCCTTCTTCCAGTGACTGGGAAATGGATTTCAATGCGCTCAACGGCCCCTTGTTAATATATTCATCACTCAATCCGAATGAAGCGGCCACCTCAAGTTCATTGGTACTTTTATTGACAAGGAATAGAGTACATCCCTTGATATCCAGGGCCGTTTTAATACTTTCCACCGTCAATAAAACCACTTCCTGGGGATCTTTGGAATGTGAAATGACTTTGGTTACTTTCAACAGTGTTTCATAATTTAAGAGCTGTTTTTTCATGAGGCCTCCTTATATTTTAAACATTGAAGGAATTAGGTTAATTTAACAGCCTCGCCAGCTTCCGGGGTGGTGATTTATTGCATTTTTTCCCGGAAGCGACTCAAGATACATTTGAGGTTCATCCTGATACTCCTTTGTTGCAGAAAAGTAACTTGAAAGCTCTTTAAAAGACAGTCAGAGAAGAAATTAAATGAATTAGCCGGAGGAAATGAAGTCAATAAGATTTATTAAAATAATATCAGAGTGAATTAACAGAATCAACGATAACCGTGATCTGAAGCGGCCTTTTTTTGTAAAAAGACCGGAAAC
>JAJRPH010000352.1 GCA_024280875.1 Deltaproteobacteria bacterium
ATAATCATCAGGCCGGTCATTATGACCAGTGCCAATCCTGCGGTGATAGCCTGACAGAGGGGGACTGCTGTTGGAAACGGATAGAATATCGCGTAATTTACCGGCCAGATCAGATGCCATATATATTCAAAATATGAAATTAAGGCATTTGAAATACGTAATGAAACCGGTTGGGTCGCTTTATTCAGGATTTGACCATTGTTTTGAAGTGAAATAAATGACAGCCATATGGCGCCAAAGGACAGGAACAGCATGGGTATTTTTTCAAATATCAGACGAAAAACAGATGCCTCCTGAAAAGAAGGCGCGGTATCTATGGGTAAGGAGTCTTTATTCATCCAGTTTTCCTGAAACCATTTGAAACGAGCCAATTTTATTCGGTTCAGGGGCCAGTAATCTAAAAGCAGCATCACACATGGGAGTGTCACAAGCATGGGTTTTGCCATAAGCCCCAATGTAAAAGCGGTTAAAACAAGCAAATATCTATGCCATGATGGCCGGGATGCATAATGTGCATAGGCCAGCATGGTGAGAAACCAGAAGGATGAGGAAAGCAGGCTTTTCCTTTCGGAAATCCAGGCAACGGAGTCAAGGTTGATCGGATGCAAGGCAAATATAGCTGCCACAAAAGCGCTTTTCCATAACGCACCGGTCATGCGGGTTAAAACAAAAAACAGCAACAGCGTATTCAGCATGTGATAGAGCAAATTCGAGAGGTGATGCATACCGGCTTTAACGCCAAAAAACTGGCAATCAAGCATATGAGACAACCATGTCAACGGATGCCAATATGCCGTTTCATCGGTTTTTATTAATTTAAATGCCCATTTGATCGACTCTGAAGTAAGTCCTTCCTGAACAGTTTTGTTTTCAGCAACATACCCGCCATCATCAAAATTAATAAATTCATAATTTCTGACCGGAGAGTAAACAATAACGGTCAGAATCAGGAGAAAGAGGCTGATAAGTATTTTGTTTGATGTGCGATTGTTTAAAAGGTCAATTTTGGAAAATAAATTTTTCATTGTGTTTTATTATAAAGCAGTACCCGTACGGCGGATTAGCGGAGCGTAATCCGCCGTACGTTTCAACCAGAGCCAATATCGAATTAAAAAATCAACGTTGAACGTTGAATAATGATGTCGCTTCGTTCCGTAAATTTTAAAATTGGACAAAAAAACCAATGCCGTTCCTTGTTTGTGTTGGATATTTAAAATGTATCCACCATTTAAAACCGTTTACTGAATAATTAATATCTGCGTTTATCTGCGGCTAATCATTCTTCGATGTTCATTTTTTTCCCCCATTCGGCGGATTACGCTCCGCTAATCCGCCCTACGTGGGCTAAAAGGGATTTGTATAAAACTTCAACTTGAAATAGCATCCTTTAGCTGTTAAAAAAAGTAAAATTTATAATAGCAGATTCATTTTGATTTTTATACAATGATAAAATTGGATCTTCTTGAAGAGATTTCTGATTATCATCTTGAAGCAAGATATCCGGATGATAAATTGTCATTTTATAAGAAAGCGACAATAATGTTTACAGAAAACAAACTCAAACAAATTGAGGGAATAAGAAAATGGCTTCTTCAACAGCTTCCATTATCAAATCGTTGAGACGCGATATTGATGTCGCGGTTATTTCTCCAGTCTTTAAAGGGGACAGGTTTGCAGACAGGAGAATGATTGTGCCCTTTCGACGTGGGTTGGATAGCCGGATGGAACCCATGCCCTTTACACCAAAAGATTTTGCGGCAGGAGGCGTTCTTATTGATGAAATAAAGCGGTCTGGTAAAACGTTTACATAAGAGTATCCCGGCATGCCGGACGTGACTCCGGTATCCAGTGTATGCATTCCTACAGGGGACCGTGGGAACGAGATATTGCTCCAAAGGCAATCATTGGTAGGTTGGATTAGCGAAGCGTAATCCGACATGAGCCGCTATATTATTTTTTACGAGTTCATAAACATTAAGGTGTTAAAAAAATATGACAGAACCAGAATCTAAATACCGAAAAGACCGGATTGCGCATTGGGATTGTCTGGCCGAGCAGAAAAATTCACCGGAAAGACTCGGAGGGTTTTACCAGAAATTGCTTCAAAAGTATTATAGCCTGATGATTCCGAAAGGTGCAAGAGTTCTTGAATTGGGATGCGGTAATGGAGATCTGCTGGCATCTTTAAATCCCTCATTCGGCGTTGGCATTGATTTTTCGCCTGAAATGGTAAAAACCGCTAAGTCGAAACATCCCCATTATCATTTTATTCAAAATGATGTGCATGATATGGCTGTTGATCAGCCGTTTGATGTAATCATTTTATCTGATCTGGTTAATGATTTGTGGGATGTTCAAACGGTTTTTGAAAATCTTGGAAAGCTGTGCCACCCTCGAACCAGGTTGATCATAAATTTTTATAGTAATTTATGGCGAATACCCCTGTCAATTGTCAAATGGCTTGGCAAAGGCGCTAATCTGTTGCCGCAAAACTGGCTGGCTCAGAATGATGTGATAAACCTGCTTCGATTGTCCGGATTTGATGTGATTAATATTCGGTCTAAAATTCTTCTGCCGTTGGAATTCTTTTTTTTAACAAGTCTATTCAACCAGTACCTGGCTAATTTATTACCATTTCGGTGGTTCGCACTGACCAATTTTATTGTTGCCCGGCCCGAGCCTATGGATATCAAGTCAGAAGATCCTTCGGTATCTGTCGTTATCGCTGCTCGAAATGAAGCCGGGAATATTGAAAATATATTAAAACGGGTTCCTACTCTCGGAGGCCGGACCCAGATAGTGTTTGTCGAAGGCCATTCTACTGATAATACGTATGAAACAATCGAAAATTTGATACAACACTATCCTGAAAAAGAAATCAGTCTATACCGCCAGCCTGGCAAAGGAAAAGGAGATGCCATCCGTCTGGGGTTTGAAAAAGCCGATGGAGACATTCTGATGATTCTTGATGCGGATATGACTGTACCGCCCGAGGATTTACCCCGGTTTGTCGATGCCATTGCAACAGGCAAAGGGGAGTTTATTAACGGTGTGCGCCTTGTGTATCCCATGGAAGACCAGGCCATGCGGTTTTTTAATATTGTCGGGAACAAGTTTTTTTCTCTCGCGTTTTCCTGGCTTCTGGAACAGCCGATCAAGGATACCCTTTGCGGAACAAAAGTGATGTTGAAAAAGGATTATAAAAAACTTGCGGATAATCGGTCATATTTTGGTGATTTTGATCCATTTGGTGATTTTGATCTATTGTTCGGGGCCGCGAAAATGAATTTAAAAATTGTGGAGATACCGATTCGGTATCGATCAAGAATTTACGGAGATACCAATATCAGCCGATGGCGGCATGGATTGCTGTTGTTGAAAATGGTGGTTTTTGCCGCAAGGCGGATAAAATTTATATGAAGACTGTTTCTGAGCGATTGAAAATGTGTCTGATTCATCCGGCAGTCCGGAATCTGGATATGGATTCCCCCGGCTCCAACCGGATTCTTTCACGGGTTATTCAGCAAAAAATTTTTTTGCGCCGTATTTATCAACTGTGGTATCTCGACCTTGCGGCTTCACTACCGGAAAATGTGACCGGATCGGTTCTGGAACTTGGCTCCGGGGCAGGGTTTTTGAAAAAATATATCCCCGATCTGATTTCTTCTGAAATCCTTGAGGTCCCCAATGTCGACATTGTGCTTGATGGGCATTATCTTCCATTTGCAGACGCTTCGTTGCGCGCAATTGTTATGCTGGATGTGTTTCATCATTTGCCGCGTGTAAAATTTTTTTTAAAAGAAGCTGCCCGGTGCATCAAACCTGGTGGCGTTATCGTAATGATAGAACCCTGGTGCACGAAATGGTCAAGATTTGTATATGCGCATCTTCACCATGAACCGTTTTTCCCGGAAGCTAAAAGCTGGCATTTTCCTGCCGGCGGACCATTGTCATCCGCCAATTCCGCATTACCCTGGATCGTTTTTAAACGGGATCGGGTGATTTTTCAGAATGAGTTTCCCTATTGGCAAGTTCTGGAAATTGAAGTACATACCCCTTTTGCCTATCTGCTGTCCGGCGGCTTGAGTATGAGATCTTTTGTGCCCGGAAATGGCTTTGGCCTATGCCGGAAAATTGAAAGCAGACTGGCGCCATGGATGGATTCCCTTGCCATGTTTGCTACGATTGTGCTTAAACGTGAGGAGTGATTTTTATTGCATACCATCTATAGATTTATACGTCATTATGGCCGAAATCTATTTCATCTCTGGATTGAAGATTTTTTTGGTTGGATTTTTCGTTCCCTACCGGGCTTGAGCGGCATGACACTGAGATGGTTTTTCTATCGAATGCTGTTTAAACATCTCAGCTCATTTTGCCTTATCTATCCGGGGGTTTATTTTACTCATACATATGGAATAAAGGTAGGGCGTTCATTCTCTATTAATTCTGGGGCCATGATTGACGGCAGGGGGACGGTCAGTATTGGCGATTATGTGATGATCGGGCCAAATGTTGTGATTGTGTCTTCCGATCATGATTTTAAGAATGTCGAAGGTCCCATGGCTAAACGTAACCATGTCCTGAATTCGGTAGTTATTGGAGATGATGTATGGATTGGAGCAAATGTTGTCATCAATTCCGGATTAAATATTGGAAATGGGGTTGTTATAGCTGCGGGAGCTGTGGTTGTTGATGATGTTGAGGATTACACGATAGTGGGCGGTGTTCCTGCCAAGGTGATTGGGGAAAGAGTCAAAAGTGAGTGCTGATTTTTAATATAATGTTTTGTTTAGCAAGGAGGACTGATGAAGGCTTTTAACAGTACCATCATAGTAATGATGATGATGATGATGACATTTATCGCAGGATGTTCAAAGGATAGCAATAAAACAGTGGAAGAACTGAATAATGAAGCAGTGAAATTATTACAGATAAACCATATTGACCAGGCGCTTGAAACGGTTACAGCGGCTTTGAATAAAGCTGAAACTGAATATGGGGCTGAACACCAGAAGACTGCGGCGTGTCTTGAAACAATGGGCCTGGTATATCAGGCCAAGGGAGAGCCCCAAAAATCGGAATCTGCATATAAACGTGCGCTTTCGGTAGTTTATAAAAATAATGGCAAAGACAGCATTGAATCAGCTAAAATATTAAATAATCTGGCCGGTCTGTTTTATTCCCAAAAACAATATACTTCTGCTGCCAACATTTATAAGCAATCCCTTTCAATTGTAGAAAAGAAGTTTTCATCAGATGACCCGAGACTTGAAACATTACGCAAAAATATTAAAACTTGTGAAGGTCTTCAAAATGGGAAATCGCCGGCCCAGATGACCGGAAAGAGTGATTCGCAAAATAATGTGCAGGATCTGGTGCCGGATCAAATTAAACAGTCAATGCTGACTCAACTGGCAAAGCAGAATATTATTATAACAGATTTACAGCCGCGGCCTCCGGTAAGGATTGATAACAAAGGCATTGTTTTTCCGTATCACGCGTTAAAAAAATCAAAAGACAGTGATTCGGCACAGGAGGTCGTTGTTTTGTTTGCTTCCATCAGCAATCCGGAAAAACCGGGCGCGTTTATTTTTCAAAATTGCAGACTCATTTCTTATCGAAGCTATTTAAGTGCCATGAAAGAAGGCGGGGTCGCCCAGTTGAGAAAAGAGTTGAAAGAGGTCTTCCAGGGGCTTTATTCCTGATAATGAGAAATTTACATCCGGCGGATTACGCTTCGCTAATCCGCCCTACGTGTACATGTCCATACCGGTCATGAACTTGTTGAACTTGTTGAACGGATTCTGCTGTATAAAGGGCTTCAGCTTTTTTCAGGAAAGGTTTTTTATCTTTATTCCATGCCGTATTATTTATTATCAAGATTGGATGATGCCCTTAATCAATTTGTAAAAGAATTTTAAAAACCTCAAAACAACTGTGTATGGATTCCCACGGAGGACCGTGGGAACCAGAGAAATCTATGCAAAACTTTGATCCGGAATCTGGCGGGGACAAACCCCGCCGTTGCATCATCGGTCACCGTGCCGTCCATTGTAGGGCGGATTAGCGAAGCGTAATCCGCCGGATGAAAAAAGTCCAACATCGTCATTAAAAATATAGGCCGACCCCATGAAGTCCCTGGTGAGTTTTTATGGTTGACAACGGTACTGTAATGCAGTACTGTTAAATATAATATAATGAAAAAACAGGAAAGGATATCCATGAAAGAAACAACTGCGAATGAATTCCGCAAAAAATTAAAATATTATGCGGATATTTCTATTTTCAACCATGAAGTCCTGAAGGTGAAACGGCGGAATGGTGAAAATTTTGTTATTCTGGGTGAAAAAGACTGGCAAGCTATTGAAGAAACATTATATCTAAATCAGTTCCCTAAACTTGTAGAAAGTATCAAAGCTGCCGCCAAAGAGCCCTTAGAAGAAGCGACATCTCTTGAGGAACTGGACTGGTGAGTTGGAAAGTTGTCCTGTCGAAAAAAGCGGTTAAAGATGCTAAGAAGCTTAAAGAAGCCGGATTAAAATCACAGGCGGAAAAATTGCTTTATCTATTAGCAGAAGAACCCTTTAAAACGCCCCCCGCATACGAAAAATTGGTTGGAAATCTGAGAGGGTTTTATTCCAGACGGATAAATATTCAGCACCGGATGGTATATGATGTGGATATTGGAAAAAAAATCATTCATGTTCTAAGAATGTGGACCCATTATGAATAGAAGGATTAAGGACGATGTCGCTCGATTTGAAAACATGGTGGCCCTGGAACTCTACAGGTCGGTTTTATCATGGAATGATATGGGATACGGCACATTTTTACTCCATTATTCCTGATAATTCCTATGTCGGGTGTGAAAATTTTTTTCTTGACAGAAAGAAGCTTAGGTATATACTATTAGTATATATTTAAGAATCGGAGGCCTTATGAAAACAGCAAAATTATTTCAAAATGGACAAAGTCAGGCAGTCCGGTTGCCCAAGGAATTTAGAATGCCGGGTAAGGAAGTGTACATTAAAAAACAGGGTAACGCTATTGTGTTGCTGCCCAAGGAAAAATCATGGGATGGTCTTTTTAACAGCTTGAATCATTTTGCAAAAGATTTTAAAATGGAGAGAAATCAGCCTGAGGAGAATCAAGAGCGGAAGCCGATGTTCAAATGAAATACCTTCTGGATACAAATATTTGTATATATATTATTAATGAAAAGCCAAAAAAGGTACTGGAAAAGTTTGAACAGTATGAGGTTCATGAATTCGGTATTTCTTCAATAACGCATGCGGAATTACAATATGGCGTTCAGAAAAGCAAACACAGGATTAAAAACCAGAAAGCACTTGATGAGTTTTTGATGCCGTTGACTATTCTTCCCTTTCAAGGCAAAAAAACGGTTTCTCGCTATGGCAAAATAAGGGCATTCCTCGAATCTCAGGGCAAAATAATCGGCCCGCTGGATATGTTGATTGCCGCCCACGCCCAAAGCCTGAATTTAACGATTATTTCAAATAATATCAAAGAATTTTCAAGAGTTCCAAATCTGAAATGTGAAAACTGGATCGCTTCATGGTAAATGTTAGCATGGCCCGGCCCCATGTTCTGATACTCCTTTGCCATGTCTTTTTCTTTGATAGCATCAAGCCCCACGATTTTTGATAAAAATCCATCTCCTGACTATTTTTCATGCTATCTAAAAATAATCTTGACTATTTTTCATTATAGTGGATAATAGTCAGCATGAATCATCGCACGCCATACATAAAAACCTGGGAAGAACTGTCATCTGAAAAAAGTATGATATTTCTTGCAGGTCCCCGTCAGGCTGGAAAAACAACACTCTGTGAGTTGATATCCCGATCATATACAAACTATCTGTACTTTAACTGGGATATTGCAGAGCATCGGACGCGTTTTTTAGGAGACAATAATTTTTTTACGGATGTTGGCAGAAAAGATACCACGACACCCCTGGTTGTTTTTGATGAAATCCATAAATACAAGGATTGGAAAAATTATTTAAAAGGCTCCTATGACCAGTTCCATGATCAATTCCGGTTCCTGGTATCCGGAAGCGGACGGCTTGATCTTTATCAAAAAGGGTCTGACTCTCTTGCCGGGCGATATTTTCTTTTTCATCTCTGGCCCTTTACCATTTCCGAACTTGGTGGAGACAACTTAACCATCTCGTCGTTTTTAAAAGATCCGTTTCAGATACGCATGAAAGAGGGTCTTAAGCTTGGGAAAATATGGAAAAAGCTTTCAACATTAAGCGGTTTTCCCGAACCTTATCTATCGGGCAAAGAGACCTCTTACCGACGGTGGTCAAATACATATTCACGCCAGCTTATCCGGGAGGATATCCGTGACCTGACCGGGGTTAAATCAATCATTGAGATCGAGACACTTTATATGCTGCTTCCGTCGAAAATCGGAAGCCCGATCTCAGCGACTTCCCTTTCAAGGGACCTAAAGGTTTCCTATAATTCCATTCAATCCTGGCTGTCAATTTTTGAAACATTTTTTATGACCTTTTCCATCACGCCCTGGACAAAAAAGGTTTCCCGGGCAATTCAGAAAGAGCGGAAGGTCTATTTATGGGATACGCCGCGAATCAAAGCCGATGCCGCGCGGTTTGAAAATATGGTCGCACTGGAATTGTATCGGGCGGTCTCAGCCTGGAATGATATGGGATATGGAACATTTTTGCTTCATTTTATAAAGAACAAGGAACATCAGGAAGTCGATTTTCTTATTTCAAATGAAAATGAACCGTTTCTGCTTATAGAAACAAAGCTTTCTGAGAAAATACCTTCAAAAGCGCTGGTAAAATTTCAGAATTTTCTAAATATTCCGGCTGTTCAGCTTCATCGGGAAGGGGACGGTTACAGGCTCATCCCAAATGGTCCCCACAAGATACTGGTTGCTCCCGCTTTTCAGTGGCTGGCCGGACTGCCCTAGAAAAGTCCGTTTTTCTCGTAAACCACGGTTCAAGCCGGCTTCCTTACGTTTCTCCCTTGTTCCCACGGTCCCCCTGGGAATGGATATCCGTGCCTCAAAGAACAAGGGGATAGTCCCCGATCACACAAATTGTCTGGTCCCAGGAACAACAGCCAGTATGGGTACCCACGGAGGTCAGTGGGAAGCAGCGGAACATAGAATTTTTAAAACATGAATGAACAGTCTGCGTAGGGCGGATTAGCGGAGCGTAATCCGCCGTATGTGTGCAGGTCGCCCGAGAGTGCGTCGGTTTTCCGGCACCAAACTTGCCGGGTAAGAAACCCGGCCTACAGGGTAATTATTTTTTTCCACGTCCCTAAACCCGTTGTTCCTGCGTGAAAGGGTATGACCAAAAAACAGCCTGCTTCTTAACTCATTTACCGAAACTCAGCTTGTTTTCATGATCCTCCCCCAAAGTCGTTCCCCATTTGTTCTTTGAGTTTTTTTGATTTGGACAAATAAGCCGCTGCAAATGCGGTAAATGGTACAGCCAGAATAATTCCAATTGCCCCTGCAACCCCTTGAATAATTTCACCAACAATTAAGTTCGAACTGATGATCAGTTCATAGGGCCTTCCCAACTTCAATAACAGCAGCAGATATGTTATACTGCCGCCTACATACGCCAGAATAAGGGTGTTTGACATAGTACCCATTATATCTTTGCCCACATTCATTCCTGAATTAAAGAGCTGTTTGGCCGGTATTTTTGGGTTATAGGCTTGGAGTTCTTCAAGAGACGAAGCGATACTCATGCCTACATCCATCACCGCACCAAGAGAACCAATAAGAACACCGGCAAAAACAAGGCCGCGAAAGTCAAGGGACATGCCGGCCTGCTTGAAATAAAGCACTCGCGCCTCCTCAAAAGGAATCCCTGTCGTGTGGGACAGAATTCCGATGATAAACGCGACCAACCCTGCCGAGGCTACGCCAAAAGAGGTTCCCAGGATGGCAGTGAAAGATTTTCTGGTAAAACCGGTTAGAATCAAAAAAACAATGATGTTTATGGCAAAAGCCGTTGTGATACTGGCTAAGATGGGGTTGTAACCATTTTTAAGAAGTGGCAAAAGGACAAAAAATATCAATAAAAGCGTGAAATTAAGCGAAAGGATGGATTTAAGGCCTTTCTTTTTTCCAATTATCAGGAGAAGAATAAAAAAGATTGCAACTATCACATAAACATATTGCTCTCGGTTATAGCTCACGATATATGCTCGAGCATTATCCCCTTTTCCTCCTCTGAAACGCACCAGCACCTTGAGCCCTGGTTTGGCATCAACTCCATGACCCGGAACAACGGACAACATAGCGCCTGTTTTAAATATTTTACCTTTTCGTTCCCCTGATAATATTTTGAGTTTAACCAATTTATAGCCATGAGACAGCATATTATTATCCTGTGGTTTACTGGTATGTTCTTCCAAAATTTCAATTAT
>JAJRPH010000353.1 GCA_024280875.1 Deltaproteobacteria bacterium
ATTTTATCGTATCAATATCGCTGATTTTTCCTTTGCCCTGGGTGATCCGGGTTAGAATCTCCAGCAGCTGGGTGGTTCCCAGGCGGCACGGCGCGCATTTGCCACAGGATTCGGACTGGGTAAAGCTTAAGAAGAACCGGGCTATTTCCACCATGCAGTTATTTTCATCCAGCACCACCATTCCGCCGGAACCCATGATGGCGCCGATACGCTGGATGGTATCATAATCAATGGGGAGATTTAAAAACTGGGCCGGCACACAACCGCCCGCCGGTCCACCCATCTGAACGGCTTTGAACTTGCGCCCTTTTGGAATGCCGCCCCCAATATCAAACACCACATCCTTGATGGTCGCACCGATCGGAACTTCCACCAGCCCGGTGTTATTGACCTTGCCTGCGAGTGAGAATATCTTGGTTCCTTTACTATTCTCCGTGCCTACCTCACCATACCATTTGGCGCCGTTTTTGATGATCAATGGAATATTGGCCAACGTTTCCACATTATTAATATTGGTGGGTTTTTCATCCAACCTTGCCTGGGCGGGAAACGGCGGCCGAGGTCTTGGCATTCCCCGCTTGCCTTCAATGGATGCCATTAAAGCGGTTTCTTCGCCACAGACAAAAGCGCCCGCTCCCATTTTCAGGGTTAAATTAAAATTAAACCCGGTGCCCAATATATTTTCACCGGTCAGCCCCAGTTGTTCGGTAGCTGCAATCGCCAGGTTCAAATGGTCCACGGCGATGGGGTATTCTTCCCGGACATAGATAATTCCGTATTCAGCCCCCATGGCATAGGCACCGAGCAGCATGCCCTCAAGCACTGCATGGGGATCACCTTCCAACATTGCCCGGTCCATAAAAGCACCGGGATCGCCTTCATCGGCATTACAGATGATGTATTTCGGAGTGTTTTTTGACTGGCGGGCAAATCCCCATTTTAATCCGGTCGGGAACCCCGCCCCCCCTCTCCCTCTGACCTTGGCGGCCTTGACTTCTTCGATAACCGTCTCCGGTGTCATGTTTGACAACGCCTTGACAAGGGCACTGTAACCACCGGCTGCGATATAATGCTCTATTTTGGTGGGATCAATTTTACCGCAATTGGCCAGAACACGACGTACCTGTTTCATGTAAAAAGGAATCTGGTTGCGGTAATAAACCGACTTCAGTGTCTTTGGATCTTTGTAAGCCAGACGCTCGATCAACTGGTTCTGCTTTAACGTCAACGCCACAATTTCCGCCGCATCATTCGGATCAACCTCTTGGTATTGCACGCCCAAGGACTCAATTGCGACAACAGGGGCTTTTGCACAGAAGCCATGACAGCCGGTTGAACGGACCTCTACTTCATCTGAAAGCCCCTGTCTGGCGACTTCTTCTATGATGGCATCATGCACCTGCTCCGCACCATAGGCCCGGCAGCCGGTCATGCAAACATGCACTTCCGTTTTCCCTTTATTGGTCTCAGCAAGAATTTTATTGCGAAGCCATTCCAACTTTCCGATGGATGTAAGTTTATTCATGCTTATCCATCATCCTCCTTGTTTTTGCTGTATTGTCCCAATACGCTGGAAACCTTAGTCGGATTCAGTTTTCCGAAATATTCCCGGTTGACCATCATCGTGGGAGCCAGAAAACATGCGCCAAGACAGGCGACCGTTTCAAGTGTAAATTGATAGTCTTCACTGGTTTCACCCTCTTCCAGGTTAAGCTCATTTTTAACATGGCGCAGGATGCTTCGGCTCCCCTTTACATGACAGGCCGTACCGCGACATACCTTAAGCACACATTTGCCTTTCGGCTTCAGCGAAAACCCGGCGTAAAATGTTATGACTCCCTGGACTTGGGCAGGCTGCATTTTCAGAGCTTGGGCGATGGGTTCAATTGATTCCGGCGGAATATACCCTATTGCCTCCTGCACTTCCTGGAGTAACGGAATAAGGCTCCAGTCTTGGGTCCGATGCTCTTCGATAATGGCGTCTAACTTGTTCCAGTCAATTTCTTTCGGATCCATGTTTTGTTTCACTCCCTGGTTAAATTTTCTCAGGATTAAATTTAACAATCTCGTAAAAAGTCGATTTTCGATGGCAAAGAAAAAAGCTCCAAATTCAAGGCGCGCAAATCCTGAGTGATGATTCGTACTTGTCGTACTATGAGAAAACGAAGGATGCAGCGCAACGCAGAAGTTGGACTTTTTACGAAGCCATCAAATTTTCTCAATACTGACCCGGCTGTACGTCCAGCCGCAGGAATCGGATTGTTCCTTCCGGGTCAGGCCGACAAGATTCATTGCATCATTGTTATTTACCGCCATGGGAATAACCACCTGTCCGGCAACCAGATGTCTATTCTGTCTAAATTCCCGTTCCAATGTACCGAATTTTGATTTCACCCGGATTTGCCCGGAACCGTTTAATCCGAGATCCCGGTAATCGGCCGGAGATATTTCGATCTCGCCTTTTCGACCATACGCCTGAATCCTCCCGGATCGGCTGGTGCGGGTTCCGCTGCCCAGATGGAATCTCGGTGAACTGATTTTTGCCATAAACGGATAGGCGGCATCAAATGCCACGCTGTCTGCCGGAAGTGCCGGTAAAAATGAAAATTTTGCATGGTCCACCGAAAACGGATTGCCGGTTTCACTGTTTTTAATCCAGTCCTGCTGATGATTTCCAAGTCCCTGGTACATCGGAATCTTTTGCCGGATTTCCTGTCTG
>JAJRPH010000354.1 GCA_024280875.1 Deltaproteobacteria bacterium
AATATTAATTTAGATTAAAAAATCAAAAATAAAACAATCGCTGTAAAATTAATAGAAAAACTATTTTCCAAAATTGCAACTTGACCGGGGTTTATATTTTTAACATATTGATATTTTTCATAAGTTAACCGGACAGCAATGTGCAAAACCAGGTGATCATAAATTTTTATTCAACAGTTTATCAATACTCAAACAGCTGAAGAAAATCAATACGCTTGAATTCATTGACTCAAAAGGACGCCGTCACCTCTATGAGTGGGTCAACGGCGTTCCCTTAAACGGAACCGAACAAGCTGACAATGTAAACTTTTTTGAATATACCATCATTACTAATGACAAGATATCCTTTCATTGCAGCTGGGTAACCGACATCCCCATTGATCAGGCGAATGTTAAAATGCTCATCTCGGGAGGACGCGCCAGGTGGAAAATTGAAAACGAAAATTTCAATACCCTTAAAAATCTGGGATATCATGCGGAACATAATTTCGGTCACGGCCAGGAACATGCGTCTTTTAACTTTTTTCTTTTCATCCTGATAGCATTTTTTATGCATCAAATCCTCGAATTGTCAGACCCTTTATTCAAACAATGTCGGGCCAAATTCAGCGCCCGGAAAGAGTTCTTGAATCAATTGCGTTGTACAATCAGAATACTCATATTCAGCAATTGGGAGCATCTGCTGAAATTTATAATATCTCCTCCCCAAGAGGAAAGGCCGCCATAACTTCCTTTCCTCCTGAAAAGCCACTTCATTTTTCCGGATTTATAATCTGTTTGTATTGCTGTTTCCAAACTTTGAACACAACCCGTCAAAATTGATTTCTGCCCGACTTCTGCATTAAAAAATGATGCCGCCTTTATAATTTTAGCAAGACGGGCTATAATTTTTGCATCAAAAAACAGATCAGGTTCAAAAACTAATAGTTACCGTGAATTGCTGACATCTCTATTACTTATTATTTTTAAAATACTGGATAAAATTTAATTTTTAGTGTATGAAAAAACCTATACTACCTTTTGGCCATCATTCGACCAATCGACAGGAAAGCAAAATTGACAAACTCGTAAAAAGTCAGATTCCGATGGCAAAGAAAAAAGCTCCACCATTCATATAAAATTGGCGAGGCGCGCAAATCCTGAGTGATGATTTGTACTTAGCGTACCATGAAGAAACGAAGGATGAAGCGCAACAAAGAATTTGGACTTTTTACGAAGCCATCAAAATTAATCTTTTGAGATATTGAATATTTGATTTTAACCCCGAATCTTTATTCTTTATCACTGTGTTCGATTTCTGAGATATATTTCTTTTTCAAATAGGCCAAAAATTATTACCTATGCAGCTTGTTATCAACAGCCCCGGGACCTTCATCACACAAAAAGACGGTTGTTTTCAGCTTAAAAACGAAGACAAACGATTTGATATCTCTCCCCAAAAAGTTGAATCCATAATCATTTCCAATAAAGCCATGATCACTTCCCAGGCGGTTGTCGCGGCCCTTGAAAACAATATTGATATCGTATTTCTAGATGCCTTCGGCAACCCCATCGGCCGAATATGGTTTGCAAAAATGGGCAGCACGGCCCTGATCCGGAGAAACCAGCTGGCGGTTGCGGAAAATGAAAAAGGCCTTGAACTGGTCATTGATATGATCCGCCGGAAAATGGAAAACCAGACCGGATTTTTAAAAAAACTCATGTACGCCCGCCCCGGCAAAGAAGATTTTTTCACCAGCGCAATTTCGGTTATCGAAGAAGCCATCAACAGCCTGAGCAAACTTGAAGGCTCGGCAAATGACGTCAGGAACACGATTATGGGGCTGGAAGGTACGGCAGGCCGCGTCTATTTTCAGAGTATATCAAAAACAATGCCGGAAATTATCACAACGGAAGAAATTGCATCAAAAATTTTTTTAATTCGCGGCATCAAGGTTATGCTGGACAGGGACCTTGCCGAACTTTACGGTGTTTCTACCAGCTCCCTGAATAAAGCCGTGAGTCGTAACATCGATCGTTTTCCCCTGGATTTCATGTTTCAATTAAACCCGGAAGAATTTTCACACTTGAAATCCCATTTTGGAACATCAAGTTGGGGCGGAACGCGTAAACTTCCGAGAGCCTATACTGAACAGGGTGTTGCCATGCTCTCCAGCGTCTTGAGGAGTAAACGTGCGGTTCAGGTCAATATTGAAATCATGCGAACTTTTACAAAAATCCGGCACATGATTTCAGCCAGTGATGAATTAAAACAGGAAATTGAAGAACTCCGCAAACGGACCGACGACCGGTTTCAGATTGTTTTTGACGTGCTGGATCAGTTGCTGAATCCGGAAGGAAAACCGAAAAAAGAGATCGGGTTTACGGTGAAGGAGCAGGTGAAGCAATACGGATAACCAAAAAAAAATTAACCACAGAGCACACGGAGATCACAGAGGGTAGATGAACAAAAGAAATAAGCCTATGGAAAACAAGCAGTCTCCTGCTGAACACCTGAAAAATGTTACGGACTTGGCTACAAAATTTTCAAATGTTTTTAAATTTGATGCCTGGGGCAAAATCGCCGGTGAAAACCATGATATTGGTAAAGGGCTAAATGAATGGCAGGCATGGCTGCGGCGGGTTAATGATGTCGAGGATAGCTTTTCAAAGTATTATGCCGATCATGTTAATCATGCAATACATGGCGCCAAAAGGGGAATATGATTTATACCGAAAAAAAATTAGTCAGCGTGCTAAAGAAATAAAGGAAAAATTATATTTGCATATTGACTTTCAATAATAATGAAGTGTTATACACTCAAGATTGTGTGTCACTCATCCCAAAAAGCTATCGCAGGCGAAGAGTGTGGATTGAAAAAATAAAAATGAAGTATTGAAAGGAAAGGTCGCCCTCTTTTTAGAGGGCGTGGATCAAATTAGATTATGCAATGAAATTTAGTTACAATTATTATTGACAAACTTGGCGGGTTGAACAATACTGTTTCTAACAACACCCGCCACGCCTCTCCATTGGAAGCGCAACTCGGTGGGTTTTTTTATGTCTAAAGATTATCAGTTTTACGGAAAACCGGCTTTAAATATCGACCAGCAGCTTGAACTTATTATTAAACAAGGGCTGATTGTTAAAAACCCGGAACGAGTTCTTCATTATCTTCGCTTTATAGGCTACCACCGCCTTTCCGGTTATTTTCGAACTTTCCAGATTCAAAATACGCCTGAGCATATTTTTAAAAAGGGCACTACATTCGATTCTATAATATCGATCTATATTTTTGACAGGAAGCTCAGATTGTTGATCATGGATGCGGTAGAAAGAATCGAGGTTGCCGTACGGACAACAATTTCCTCCTCAATGGGTGAAAAATACGGCCCCCATTGGTATCTTGAACAGATGCTGTTTAAATCCAAATTTAACCATAAAGACTTAATAAAAACAATAGAACGTGAAACAGGCTTTAATAACAGAAAAAAGCAAAATAAATCCTGCAGTAATTATTTTAAAAATTTTAGCAAACCATATCTGCCGCCTGTCTGGATAGTGGCGGAAGCTCTTTCCATAGGGGCATGGTCAAATATTTTCAGCAACCTGAGATCACGAAAAGATCGCAGGCAAATCAGCGACCAGTATTATCTGCACTACAATATAATGTCATCCTGGCTGCATTCATTTACTTATCTTCGAAACCTCTGCGCACGCCATTCACGTATTTGGAACAGAAAATTTACAGTTAAACCGAAAGTCGCAAATAAATTTAAAGAACATTTTCAAAATAATACCAGTTTTTATGCTCAAGCCGCTGTTTTGAATGTATTTCTGTCAGTCATAGCAGATGGGTCACGCTGGCAATACCGTTTGTTGGAGCTTCTTGACAATAACCCCGATATACAGCTTGAAAAAATGGGCTTTTTCAAAAATTGGCATAATGATCCATTTTGGCGTATTTTCAAATAATGCATTGAAATCAAAAAAGGTTTTTAATCTATAGAAGAGCTTAAAATCATAGGAGATAACATTTGATTGATAAGCAATTTCTGGCTCATTCAAAAAATAATTCCGGCCAAGAACATCTTTTAATAGAACATTTAAAGGGTGTGTCTGATCTGGCGGGAAAATTTGCTGAACCGTTCGGTGCTGGCACGATTGCCGCATTATTGGGACTATTGCATGACGCAGGGAAGGTGCAAGAAGGGTTTCAAGACT
>JAJRPH010000355.1 GCA_024280875.1 Deltaproteobacteria bacterium
AAATGCCGTCATGGAAAAAGGCGGTAAACGGGCCTACTCGATCTTTTTTAATGTCCTGACCCATCTGGAACTTGAACCTGAAATCGCTGAAAACTGCTGGCAGTCCATACTGGCTCACCGTAAGGAAATGATGCATTCATTAAACCGGGATGTTAATCTGCGAACAGTTATTTGTGATTATCTCTGTTCTGTTGACCGGACGCTAAAGAATCCGGTTTTTGTTGAAATCCATGTTTTTGAAGATCAACTGAAATCGTTAAAGTATGACAGCCTGACACGTTTACACACGCGCAGCACTTTTGAAGAAACATTTACCCGTGAATTCGCCCGGGCCAGGCGATATGAAACCGAGTTGTCGGTTTTGTTTTTTGATCTGGATGATTTCAAAAGCGTCAATGATATGTTCGGGCATCTTGCCGGGGATCTGGTACTGAAAGATGTCGGTGGAATAATAAAAAATGAAATTCGCACAGAGGATTCAGCGGCCCGTTATGGCGGTGATGAGTTTGTCGTTATCTTACCTCAAACCGGAAAAGTGGATGCTCTTATCCTGAGTGAGCGGATTCGCCATAAAGTCGCATCACTGAATCTGAATTATGAGGATAAGAATATTCAACCAACTATCAGCGGCGGGCTTGCCAGTTTTCCCATTGACGGACAGACTGAGAATGACCTGCTGAATTATGCCGACCGGGCACTTTATCGCGCTAAAGAATTCGGAAAGAATCATATTGCGGCTTTTTCTCATAATAAAAGGTGTTATATCCGAATGGGTTTTGAGGGAAGTGTCAATATCCGTCAGATCGGCGCCAGTCAAGGACTTGATGCTTATCCTGCAAATGGTAAAAATATCAGCATGACCGGGATTCTTTTTGAGAGTGAGGTCTTTTTAGAACTTGGGACCAAGGTTGAACTCACGATTACGATGTTTAAAAAAGAATCCTCGTTGGTGGTCAGCGGAACAGTGGTCCGGGTTGAAATATTTGATTCCCGGCATTATGATATAGGGGTTTCGTTTTTTGATCTGGGTAAAAATATTAAAAATGCGCTATCACGTTACATGCTGGGCCAGATTGAAGCAGAAGAAAATTAAACTGACATTTATATGTTATCTGTAGTAAATAAAAAGGGGGGCGGTTTCAAACCGCCTCTTTTGCCTTTACTGGTTGACATTAACTTTAAGATTATTTTTTGATAAAATTTAATTCCAGAAGTATGCCATTTGACCCTAAATATATAAAAAAACCACCCCGCCTTGTTCCAGGTGATATGATTGGAATCATTGCCCCATCGAGCCCCTTTGATAAGCAAAAATTTCACACCGGTCTTTCAGTATTAGAAGAGATGGGATTTACGGTGTTTTTTCCGGAAACTATTTTTGAACAAAAAAGGTACCTGGCCGGCTCGGATGCGCATCGCGCTGATCTTTTGAATTCCATGTTTGCAGATTCGGATATCAAAGGTATTATTTGTGCCAGAGGCGGGTACGGAGCGCTCAGAATTCTTTCGCTGATGGATTTCGATACCATCGCTGCAAACTCGAAAATATTGATCGGATGTAGTGATGCGACCGTCTTATTGAATACTTTTTATTCTAAATGCGGGCTGGTTTCCCTGCATGGTCCGATGATCGAATTTCTTGCCAGAGCTTCAGACCGGACAAAACAGTCATTGCATGAGATACTTTTCACGGATCAGCCTTTAACCGTTTCTTGCGCAAACAGAGCGGTTGTTCATTCAGGCCTTGCGTCCGGAGTCATGGCCGGCGGCAATCTGACCACATTATGCCATTTGGTGGGCACGCCTTTTGAGCCGGATTTTTCAGGACAGATACTTCTGCTTGAAGACATCGGTGAGTCTCCTTACAGAATTGACCGTATGTTGATACACATGAAGCTGGCCGGGTGTTTTGAACATGTGAACGGTTTTGTTCTGGGATCATTCAAGGGATGTGGTGAGCCGGACCTTGTTTATCAGGTCTTTGATGATATTTTTTCCAATGATGCCTTTCCGATTCTGGCCGGTTTTGACATCGGCCATGATGAACCGAACCTGACAATTCCTTTTGGAATTAATGTGTCTTTCGATACTGATGTCGGAAATCTTTCATTTTCTGAATTGCCGTTTTGTCGATAATTGATTGATAAATATTGTTTTTCTTGCTCGGACCAAAGTTGAATGATTGTTGAGGTTGCCGCAGATACAAGGAAGATGTTTTTTCGCTATAGCCGCCTATGCGGTAAAGCATATGACGCATTAGATGCGGTAAGATCGGAAATCATGTTAGGGTGGATATGGTCATGAAGCATGTTGATACACTCATGCGGCAGGCAGTTTCCGAAAATATTTTTCCAGGGGGGACGCTCCTGGTTTCGCATGCCGGGAAAATTCTTTTTAACGAGGCATACGGTCTTGCCAATATATTTACCGGCCAGGCAGTCAACCTGGGTACTGTATTTGATCTGGCCTCATTAACAAAGCCGCTGGCAACCACACTTGCAGTGATGTTTTTAATCCAGCAAAGAAAGCTTCGCCTTGACCAAACCATTTCCTCTATTATTTCTGATTTCAGCAAAACGGCCAAAGCAGATATTCGGATTCGCTACCTGTTAACCCACACATCAGGTTTACCGGATTATCGTCCTTATTATATCGACATCAGACAGCTGCCGGTTGAGAATAGAAAAGACGCGTTAAGAAAAAAATTAATTTCAGAACCTCTTGTATCTGCAATCGGCAAACAAACCCTTTACTCTGATATTGGGTTCATGATTCTTGAATGGGTCATTGAACGTCTTTCAGGAATGGGTTTAAGCACTTTTGTCCAGGAAAAAATTTATGACCCCATGGGAATCAAAAATTTATTTTTCATTGGTCACGATCAAAGTATTCCGAAAAAGAATTTTGCGGCAACAGAAGTTTGTCCCTGGCGGCAGATCCTTTTAAACGGCCGGGTCCATGATGACAATGCCTATATTATGGGAGGTATTGCCGGACATGCCGGTCTTTTCGGGACAGCTGAAGCGGTTCATGACCTTGTGCGTAAATTATTAAAAACATATCATGGGAATTCAACAGAACCTATTCTTCAAACAGATTTGATGCGTTTGTTTTTACAAAAAAGCGATTTAAATGACCGTGCTCTGGGGTTTGATATGCCGTCACCAATCGGTTCCAGCTGCGGAGAACTGTTTTGCAGGGATGCTACTGTTGGGCATCTGGGGTTTACCGGCACCTCTTTTTGGATGGATTTACAGCAGCAGGTGATTGTTATACTCCTGACCAATCGCGTTCATCCATCCCGGAACAATGAACAGATAAAAAAATTCAGGCCCTTAATCCATAACCAGGTAATGAAGCAATTGCGAAGGCTTTAGCCGTTATGGCAGCATGGATTTTGTTCTTGTAATAGCATACTATTTCTGATACCCATAATTTTTATCCAATCATGTCGGATTTCTTGACGCTATTAAATTAGATCAATCAGATACACATTATTTATTGTAGGTTAGGAGACAGAGCATTGTTTTTTGATTCGTTGCTTGGCGCATTTTCTAATGATCTTGCAATTGACCTTGGGACCGCAAATACCCTTGTTTATGTTAAAGGCAAGGGTATTGTTTTAAGAGAGCCGTCCGTTGTTGCCGTGCGAACCGATAACCGTATGAAGAACAAGGTCCTGGCAGTCGGTCTTGAAGCAAAAAATATGCTCGGGAGAACACCTGGTAATATTGTTGCGATTCGACCGATGCATGATGGTGTGATTGCTGATTTTGATGTGACAGAGGCTATGCTCCGGCATTTTATCCGTCTGGTCCATAACCGGCGCTCATTTATCAGGCCAAGAACGGTTATTGCCGTTCCGACCGGAATTACGCCGGTGGAGAAACGGGCAGTTAAAGAGGCCGCGCTATCAGCCGGTTCAAGAGAAGTGTTTTTAATCGAAGAACCCATGGCAGCCGCCATTGGGGCCGGGCTCCCCATCACGGAGCCGACCTGTAATATGGTGGTTGATATAGGTGGCGGGACAACGGAAGTTGCAGTTATTTCTCTTGCCGGAATTGTATACAGCCGTTCCCTTCGTGTTGCCGGCGATAAAATGGATACTGCCATTATGCAGTATGTCAAACGAAAGTATAATCTTTTAATCGGGGAACGGAGTGCTGAAATCATAAAGACAACCATCGGCAATGCCTATCCGGATTCAGAAAATTATGAAACTATTGAAGTGAAGGGCCGTGACCTTGTTTCAGGTATCCCCAAAATCCTTGCCATTGACTCGGAAGAAATCCGTGTGGCGATTTCCGAGCAGATCGATGCGATTGTTGAGACCACAAAAATAGCTCTGGAACAGACCCCCCCTGAACTTGCGGCTGATATTGTCGATCGAGGTATTGTATTGACCGGCGGCGGTGCCTTATTGAAAAACCTGGACAAACTGCTCAGGGAAGAGACCGGCCTCCCGATCACTGTGGCGGACGATCCGTTGTCAACTGTAGCCTTAGGCTCCGGGATGACCCTTGATAATATTGATATACTTCGACAAGTTGTTATCGATTAAACAATGTTTTCCAAGAAAACGATGGTTGCTGTAGGGGCGGTTGTTTTAATCGGCCTTTACATAATAGTATTTTCTTTTTCCTATCTGCGGAAATCTTCCGTGGGCGATGCGGCGACCCGCACGGCGCTATTTATTGCTTCACCCTTCCAGTCAGCGTTTTCATCCGGCATGAATTTTATGGACGATATATGGACTCACTATTTTTTTTTAATTTCTGTTTCCAGAGAAAATGATGAATTAAAGAAAGAGTTGGCACTGGCTGTTAGTAAAAATAATGAATGCCGGGAAATTGAACTTTCCAATGATCGCCTCGTCGAATTTGTAAAACTCAAACAGCATAGCCCGTTTAAACTGGAAGCTGCGCAAGTCATTGCCAAGGACTCTTCTCCCTGGTACAAAACCATTATCATTGACAAGGGAATGGATGACAATGTCATTTCCGGCTGCCCCGTGATGGTCCCTGAGGGTATTGTTGGATATGTCCTTAACGCTTCTGACAAATATTCTAAAGTCCTTTTGATAATCGACCGAAATAGTTCGGCGGATGCTCTGGTTCAGCGAACACGTGCCCGTGGTATTGCCCAAGGCAGCGCCAGGAGACTGTGTCAATTTGACTATGCGTTGCGAAAGCTTGACATCCGAATTGGTGATACTGTAGTTACATCCGGATTTGACGGTATATATCCCAAAGGCCTTCGAATCGGCTATATCTCAAAGGTTATTCGCCGGAATTCAGGACTTTTTCAGGATGTTGAGCTAACCCCCTATGTCGATTTCACAAAACTTGAAGAAGTCATGATTATTTTAAGTCCGCCGTTGTACGATCATGTGAGTGACTGATGCATTTTCTGGTATATATTATTTTTTCAGTTTTACTGATCAGCATACAGACCACTCTGTTGCCGGCGTTTCCCCGCTTATTCGCCCAGTATGACCTCCTTATTCCGTTTGTGGTCTATTTGACATTGTTCCGGTCAAGTATCGGTATGCTTCCGGTAATTTTAATATCCGGATGCCTGATGGGTTTGCTGTCCGGGGGAACTTTCGGTGTCTATGTTGCTACATATATTTTGACCCTGATTTGTTTCAGAAATGCAACGGTTTATTTTCACTTTAAAAATTCAATCTTATTTCAAATTGTCATTATCCTGTCCGTTTTAATCGAAAATATAATTTTTGCCATAGTGATTTCATTTCAAACATTAACTGTTAAATTTTCTCTTTATGACGGCAGTATTTTGGTGACCCAGGTTATATGGGCTCTGATTTCCAGTCCACTGGTTTATTTTATGTTGGATTATTTATTTAATGGGATTGATAAATTAATTACTGGTGGATTAAGAGAGAGGGGATAAGCGAGGTGATAAGTTTTTTAAGTTTAGATCTTAGTTTGCCCGGTATAGCTTTTTGGGATAGTTGATGATTTCTTCGAAAAATTTTCATAAGTATTTTTACACTGTTGATAACGATTGGTATAAAAGGCGCTTATTCGGCATAATGATTGCTGTTTTTGCGACTTTTGGAATTTTGGCGGCACGCCTGTTTTACCTGCAGATAATTCAGGGCGACAATTATTTCAAAATGTCCAAAAATAATTGTATCCGGATCCAGCGCGTCAAACCGGTTCGTGGCCTTATTTTTGATCGAAACGGCAAATTGTTGGTGGAAAACCGGCCCTCTTTTGATTTAAATATCATTCCCTGTGATGCCAGGCCGATTCAACAGACACTTGATAAACTATCTCTTTATGTTCCTGAATTGGCTGATGAGATTAATGAAAAAATCAATAAAAATAAATTCAGATATAGTTACCGTCCGGTACTCCTGAAAAAAGATATCGGCAGGGATGCGCTTGCCCCAATTGCCTCTCATCGGTTTGAACTTCCCGGAATCATCATTGATACAAATGCCTGTAGAAATTATATCTATGATGCATTGTCTTCACATCTGATCGGTTATTTAGGCGAGATTAACGTCAAGGAACTGAAAAGCGGCATTTATAGATATAAGGAGGGCGGGGACTTTATCGGAAGGTATGGTGTTGAAAAAGCATACGATTCCTATTTAAGCGGCATTCCCGGCGGCAGAATTGTTCAGGTGAATGCCAACGGCCAGGTCGTAAATGTGCTGGATACGGTGGAACCGGAACCGGGGAATAATCTTTTTTTAACCATTGATTTTCATTTACAGTCTATCGCCGAAGCACAGCTACAGGGCAAGGTCGGCGCGATTGTTGCCATGGATCCTTCTTCCGGCGAAATTCTTGCCATGGCCAGCAGCCCGACATTTAATCAGAATGATTTTATCAATGGAATTTCATCAGATCAGTGGCATCGCCTTGTTTCTGATCCAAATCGCCCCATGATGAACAAAGCGGTTCAAGGTGTTTATCCGCCGGCATCAATCTATAAAGTCGTCACTGCTATTGCAGGCCTTGAAGAAGGAGTGATTGATGAAAACACCACATTTTATTGTCCCGGAAGTTATCAATACGGTAACCGTGTTTTCGGTTGCTGGAAAAAGCAGGGACATGGGAAGGTCAATGTGGTCAAGGCTCTGACGCAGTCCTGTGATGTTTTTTTCTATCATGTGGGTAAAAAAATAGGCGTGGATCGACTGGCGGGGTATGCAAAAAGATGCGGCTTAGGATCTCAAACCGGCATTAACCTGGATCACGAGTCCGCAGGACTGATTCCTACTGCTGCATGGAAGAAAAGGCGAACCGGGATTTCATGGCAGGGAGGTGAAAATCTGTCCATTGCCATTGGGCAGGGATATAATCTGGTCACGCCTCTTCAACTGGCGGTTTTATACGGTGCGGTGGCTAACGGTGGAACCGAGTTTAAGCCACAGATTTTAAAATTGATTCAAACAGTTGAAGGCAAAATTGTCAAAATCAGTCAGCCGGAAATAATTGGAAAACTGCCGGTAAGCAGACGTACGATGGGTCTTATCAGAAAAGGACTGAGAGAAGTTGTTCACAATAAGCACGGCACCGCCCATTCGTATGTTTATGATGATGATATTGATATCAGCGGCAAAACAGGGACTGCCCAGGTGGTCAGCCGCAAAACGGAAAAGGACAGACAAAACAAGAAAAATAACGTTTCTTATGAATCTCACGCATGGTTTGTCGGTTATGCCCCGACAGAAAACCCTGAAATTGTTGTTTCCGTACTGATTGAACATGGAATACACGGTTCCAGTGGTGCCGGCCCGATCGCTAAGGAAATGATTGTTTCTTATTTATCAGGTATGATAGATAATTCAATTATTACATCGGAAAAATAAATTTAAATAAGGAGAGTTTTAGATAATGCCCGATCCAAATACTCACAGCGGCAAAAAAAATGAAACAAATGAAGTATTCGTGCCATCGAATTTCATTCGTCATATTATTGAAGATGATATGCAGAGCGGGAAATACGATGGCCGCGTCGTGACCCGATTTCCTCCGGAACCCAACGGATATCTTCATATAGGTCATGCAAAATCCATCTGTTTGAATTTTGGTCTTTCAATTGAATACAACGGATCCTGCCATTTACGATTTGATGACACGAATCCCGGCAAAGAAAACGTCGAATTTGTTAACTCCATTCAAGAAGATGTCCAGTGGCTCGGGTTTAACTGGGATAAACATCTGTATTTTACATCCGATTATTTTGACCGGCTCTTTGATTATGCCGTTGCGCTGATTCAAATGGGGAAAGCCTATGTGGACACCCAGAGTGCGGAAGAAATTAGGCAGAATCGAGGGACTTTGAAGGCGCCTGGAATTGACAGCCCATATCGGAACCGGCCGGCGGAAGAAAACCTGGAATTGTTTCATAAAATGAAAAACGGTGAATTGGAAGAAGGGGCATGTGTTCTGCGTGCAAAGATTGACATGGGCTCGCCGAATATTATCATGAGAGATCCGGCATTATACCGTATACGCAAACACCACCACCATCGGACAAAAGACCAATGGTGTATTTATCCCATGTATGATTTTGCCCATTGCTTATCCGATTCCATTGAAAGGATCACCCATTCCATTTGTACTCTTGAATTTGAAAACAACCGGGAGCTGTATGACTGGATATTAGATACGCTTGGTGTGTATCATTCCCGGCAAATCGAGTTTGCCCGACTGAATTTAAGCTATACGGTGTTGAGCAAAAGAAAACTGATTGAGCTGGTGGAAGGCAATCACGTTTCCGGGTGGGATGATCCGAGAATGCCGACCATATCCGGTTTGCGCAGACGCGGCTACACACCTGAAGCCATCAGGAATTTCTGTGAACGTATCGGTGTGGCCAAGCGTGACAGCATGGTTAACTTTGCTTTGCTGGAACACTGTATCCGCGAGGATTTAAATAAAAAGGCGCATCGTGTCATGGGTGTTTTAAATCCGCTTCGGGTTGTTATCGAAAATTATCCGGATGATCTGTCAGAGGAAATGGAAGCCATCAATAATCCTGAAGATAAAACCATGGGCACCCGGAAAATACCGTTTTCAAAAGTATTGTACATTGAGCAGGATGATTTTATGGAAGACCCGCCGAAAAAGTTTTTTCGTCTGGGACCCGGCCGTGAAGTCCGGCTGCGATATGCCTATTTTATCACCTGTACTGATGTTATAAAAGATGAAACCGGTAAAGTAGTTGAACTGCGCTGCACCTATGATCCCGAAACCCGTGGAGGGGATGCGCCGGATGGCAGAAAGGTAAAATCAACACTCCACTGGGTATCAGAACAACATGCAGTCAATGCCGAGGTCCGATTATATGAAAATTTGTTTACCGTTGAAAAACCCGCAGCAGCAGACGATTTTAAAGCCACTTTAAATGAAAATTCAGTTCAAATACTAAAGGATTGTAAACTAGAGCCCGGTCTTGGAACTGTTGAACCTGGATTTGCCTGTCAATTTGAACGTTTGGGATATTTCTGTGCGGATATTCGGGATTCAGCGCAGGGTAATCTTGTATTTAACCGAATTGTCACGTTAAGGGATATGTGGGCGAAAATTCAAAAGAAAAATAAAAAACCAAATAAGAAATGATCCAATGACTCAGGTAACGGGGATCAGCTGATATTTTCTGGATCCAAGACCGATATCTTCTGCATATGCCAGTTGGTGCTCCCATTCAATATTGGGATATACCCCTTTAAATTTATCTTCTCCAGGCCCGGTGTTGGTCTTCAGACAAGTATGGGTTAGCGCCGGTTCGCTGTTGACAAGGTCCACACTGGCCTGGTCAATGGCGACCGGATCCGTGGATGCCACAACGCCGATATCACGAACAATAGGGGCATCATTATACGGCAGGCAGTCGCAGCCTGGAGAAACGTGATTGATGAAGTTGATAAAAAAGGATTTTTCTTTTTTTGAGGAAAGAACACCTTTTGCATATTCAACCATTCTCTCCATAAAAACCGGAACAGACTGGTTCCATTGGATTTGAACTGCATCGTTTTCGCAAACAATAATGCATTCACCGCATCCGATGCATTTTTCCGGGTTGATCGTTGCTTTTTTTTCTGCCAGTGAAATAGCATTCCGGGAACAATGAATCACGCACTCACCGCATCCAATGCATTTTTTCTTTTTAACCTTCGGCGCAACATCCGAATGCTGATCCATTTTTCCACGCCTTGACGCACATCCCATGCCGATATTTTTAATTGCCCCGCCGTAACCGGATAATTCATGACCCTTAAAATGCGCGACGGAGATGAGGGCATCCGCATTGATAATTTCGGAGCCGATAAACACGGTTTTAAACTGTTTCTGATTGATAAGGACCGGCGTTTCACTCCGTCCCCGGAGACCGTCGGCAATAATCAGCGGGGCTTCGATGACTGAGTAGGCAAAGCCATTTTGGATGGCCGTCCTCAGATGATGGGGCGCATCTCCCCGGGTGCCTGCATACAGTGTATTCGCGTCGGTCAGGAAGGGAAACGCACCAGCTGATTTAATTGACTTTACAAGCTGACGAATATAAACTGGACGGATAAAAGCCGTATTTCCCAGTTCGCCAAAGTGCAGTTTAACCGCCACGAGATCCCTTTTTTTAAACCGTTCGTTTAATTCGGCATTGGTTATCAGTTTATCCAATTTTGAAATAAAATTTTCTTTATATGTCGCCCGAAAGTCGATGAAATAAACATTGCTTGACATGTTATCCTCCGGTTCGAATGATTGTTAGTAAAGTTATTTGTTTAGAAATAATAATTCTAACAGGATTTTTCTCATCTTTAAAATCATAAATCAAATTCATATAAAAGAATTTTGAAAACAAATTATTTGATCGAAAAAATGAATTAGTAAATATTTACCTAAATAACTTGATTATAATCAAAACATTTTATAATTTTTCCAGGTCTGTTTGATCGTTTGATCCCACGAGGCATGTATAAAGACTAAGGGGGAAATAATTTTTTTTGATGCCTTTATTTTTTATTAATATGTGGAAAAGCATTACATGACCCATCCGGTGTAGCTGCATATGTTTGATCGGCGTTTACTAAATTATTTTGACTGGGGATTACTCGCCATCACGTTATTGATTTGTGTGATGGGTCTGGTATTGCTTTACAGTGCCGTGTCTATTGATGATTCCTCATGTCAGTTATCCATTTTTTATAAACAAATATTTTGGATCGGTCTGGGGTTGGTCATTATGGTTTTCTCGTTTATTTTCAGCTATACGCATCTGGATAAATGGGCACCTGCTATCTATATATGCAGCATGATTCTTCTGGTATGTGTTCACTTGGTCGGTAAGCATGCCGGCGGTTCGACTCGATGGCTTGCCATCGGTCCCTTTACCCTTCAGCCTTCCGAGCCGATAAAGATTGCAGTAATTATAATGCTTGCCCGTTATTTTGCGCATAATGTGCAAATGACAGGAATCACTTTTCGCAGACTCCTTATACCAATGGCTTTAACAGCAATTCCGTTTGTCCTGGTGGCCACTCAGCCTGATTTGGGAACTGCGGGGACCATTCTTCTTATTGCCGTTTCAATTGCGATATTTGCAAAAATTGATCGCCGCACATTAATTTGTTTCGTATTGGTTGCAATCATAGCAATACCAGTCGGCTGGAGGATGATGAAACCGTATCAGAAAGAAAGGGTGCTTACCTTGCTGGCGCCTGACAGAGATCCGCTGGGTGCCGGATATCACATCCGGCAGTCAAAAATTGCCGTGGGCTCTGGGTTGATATTTGGTAAAGGCTATATGCAGGGAACCCAGAAGAAATTATCATTTCTGCCGGAGCAGCATACGGATTTTATCTTTTCCGTGTTAGCCGAAGAGTGGGGGTTTGCCGGTTCCATGTTCCTTTTGTTCATGTATCTGCTGCTAATCGCTTTTGCCTTAAATATCGCCCACGGATGTAGGGATTCTTTCGGAACAATTCTGTCTGTGGGGGTTGCCGCGATGATCTTTTGGCAGGTATTTATTAATATGGGAATGGTCATGGGACTCATGCCGGTTGTTGGCATGCCGTTGCCATTGATAAGTTATGGCGGGTCATCGGTTTTTACAATGTTTATCGGTATCGGATTGTTAATGAATGTCAGCATGAGACGTTTTACCAAGTAGTAATATTTGTTTTAATATTTTTTTAAAAAAACTTTGACAAACAATATGTATTGGTGATATTTCAATTTGTTTAAAATTAAGTTTTGTTGAATTAGCATCAACATATATAAATGGTTAAGTGATAGTGAATTCGAGCGGAGGTTTTTATGGTAAGTTTGGATGGTACTTTGTTTATCCAGATAATTAATTTTTTATTTCTGATATGGGCGTTAAATACTGTTTTGTATAAACCGATCAGAAGAATCCTGTCACAAAGAAATGAAAAAATTACTGGGCTTGAAAATGGTATTGATCAGTCAGATCAGAAATCGATTGAAAAAGATCTGGCATTGAAATCCGGCATCAAACAGGCCCGTGAAAACGGTCTTAAGGAAAAAGAAGTATTTGAAAATGAAGCCCGGGCCGAAGAGCTGAAAATCATTGAAAAGATCAATGAAAAGGCGCGGACGGATCTTGCGCAAATCCGTGAAAAAATTGTACAGGAAGCGGATGAAGCGCGTCTGACTCTTTTAAAAGAAGTCGATGGGTTTGCTGAAGATATCAGCCGACGTATTTTAGGGAGGGCTGTTTAATGAGATTAATAAAATGGATTCCTACAAACTTTTCAAAAGTTGTCGCACCGGCTATTTTTATTCTTCTGGTATCGGTTGATATTGTCATGGCTTCCTCAGGAGGCGGTGAACATGGCGGCGGACATGGTGGCGGATGGGCTGTAACTGATACGTACCGTGTAATGAATTTTGCTGTTCTGGCCATTGCCCTGTTTTTCATTTTAAAGAAACCCGTATCCCAGTTTTTAGGCGACCGGATTCAAAGCATTCAGGAGCAGCTTGATGACCTGGAGGTAAAAAAATCCGAAGCAGAAAAAAAACTTGCGCAGTATGAGGAAAAACTTTCAACTTTGAGCCGTGAGTCTGAAAAAATAATTGAGCAATACAAGCAGCAGGGTATCGCATTAAAAGAAAAGATTCTTGAAGAAGCGTCGTCGGCTGCGGAAAAATTGGAAGAACAGGCACGAAGAACAATCGAGCATGAATTTAAGCAGGCCCGGCAACAGCTTGAATCAGAAGTCTTTGAAAAAGCCATTGCAAAGGCTGAAGAAAAACTTAAAAAGAACATAACTGATCAAGATCATGATAAGCTTGTTGATGAATATTTAACTAAGGTGGTGACAAAGTGAGAAGTTCTGCTATTGCAAGACGATATGCGAAAGCGTTGATTCTGATTGGTAAAGAAGATGGTCAAGCCGAAACGTACAGGGAAGAACTTGAAATAATCGTCGGCTTGATGAATAAGGAAAAGATGTTTGAACAGGCTATCTGTAATCCTTTATATAATGCTTCAAGCCGTCGGAATGTGTTACAGTCAGTGATTGAAAAGATTGAATTGTCAAAGGTGATAAAATCATTTGTTTTATTGCTGTTTGATAAAGGTCGGATCAATTTTCTGCGAGATGTATCCAGCCATTACAGTGTTCTTGCCGATGAATTAAAGGGGATTGTAAGGGCAAATCTGACCACTGCCACTGAACTGACAGAAGAAACCCTGGAGCAAATTCGTACCTCCCTTTCCTTGATGACCGGAAAAGAAGTTTCATTGGAAACCAAGCAGGATACCAGTCTGATCGGCGGGATTGTAACAAGAATTGGAGACCTTGTGTTAGATGGAAGTATCAAAACACAATTACAAAATATGAGAGAATCATTAAAGAGGGGTGAGAGTGTCTAATGGATATTAAAGCCGAAGAAATAAGTCAGATTATTAAAGATCAGATTCAGGATTTTGACAAGAAGATCGAACTAAGTGAAACCGGTACAGTCTTGTCAGTCGGTGATGGGATCGCTCGTGTTTACGGCCTTGAAAAAGTTCAGGCATTGGAACTCGTTGAATTCCCAGGTGGTATTCTCGGGCTTGCGTTGAACCTTGAAGAAGATAATGTGGGCGTCGCAATCATGGGCGAAGATACCAGCATTAAAGAAGGGGATCTCGTAAAACGAACCGGGCGCATTGCTGAAGTTCCTGTTGGCGAAGGTGTTTTGGGACGTGTTCTTGATGCGGCAGGTCTGCCGTTGGATGGAAAAGGTCCTGTCGAAACTACTGAAACACGGCGTATTGAAATGGTCGCACCGGGTGTTATTGCCCGTAAGGGTGTCCATGAGCCATGTTATACCGGTCTAAAAGCAGTTGATGGCATGACACCGGTTGGACGCGGACAACGCGAGTTGATCATTGGAGACAGGCAGATCGGTAAAACCGCAGTCGCGGTAGATGCGATTCTGGCCCAAAAAAATACGGATATTTACTGTATTTATGTTGCCTGCGGTCAGAAAAAATCAACGGTCGCCCAGGTGATTTCGGTTCTTGAAAAGCATGGTGCAATGGAATATACAACTGTAATAGCCGCATGTGCCAGTGATCCGGCTGCCCAGCAGTTTCTTGCACCTTATGCCGGTACTTCAATGGGTGAATACTTCCGTGATAATGGAAAACATGCATTGATTATTTACGATGACCTTTCAAAACAGGCGGTCGCTTATCGTCAGGTTTCTCTGCTTTTACGCCGGCCGCCGGGACGCGAAGCCTATCCCGGAGATATTTTTTATAACCATTCACGCCTTCTTGAACGTTCAGCTAAATTGAATGACGAACTTGGCGCCGGATCATTAACCGCCTTGCCGATTATTGAAACTCAGGCTGGTGACGTTTCCGCTTTTATTCCGACAAACGTTATTTCAATTACCGACGGTCAGATTTATCTTGAACCCAGCATGTTCTTTGCAGGTGTTCGCCCGGCAATTAATGTTGGTCTTTCGGTTTCCCGTGTTGGTGGTGCCGCCCAGGAAAAAGCCATGAAACAGGTGGCCGGTACACTTCGGCTGGACCTGGCTCAGTACAGAGAACTGGAATCATTTGCCGCGTTTGGTTCTGATCTTGATGCTTCTACTCAGAAACAGCTGACCCGTGGAGCCCGTCTTGTTGAGATTTTAAAACAGCCCCAATACCAACCCCTTCCTCTTGAAAAACAGGTTTCGATATTATTTGCCGGAACCAAAGGTTTTCTTGATGAATTGCCGCTTACTGTTCTGGCAAAATATGAGGCAGGCCTGTACCAGTTTATTGAAAGCAGATATCCGCAGATTTTCAGCGGTATAGCAGAAGAAAAAAAGATATCTGATGATATGGAACAATTAATGAACAAGGTATTGGCTGAATACGGTGATGAATTTAAAGACACCATTAAATAAGTGATTGTTTCATACCCAATAATGAAAAAATTATGCTGATAAGGGCAGTGAACATATGGCAACACTAAAAGAAGTTCAATCAAAAATAAGCAGCGTCAAAAAGACCAAGCAGATTACAAAAGCCATGAACATGGTGGCAACGTCTCGGTTACGCGGTGCCCAGACTGCAATGGAAGCGTTTCGGCCCTATGCTGAAAAATTTTCTGAAGTATTAGGTAATATTGCTGACAAAGCAGGAGATGGCGCAAGTCCTTTGTTAACTCCCAGAGAAGAAGTCAATAAGGTTAATATCGTGCTAATGACTTCTGACCGTGGTCTCTGCGGTGGTTTTAATTTTAATTTAATTGAAGCTGCTGAAAAATTGAAGGATGAAAAAGTAAGCCAGGGAATTGATGTTTCGTTTACCAATTTTGGGAAAAAAGGGCGCGACTGGTGCCGCAATAATAAATTACCGATCACCAGTGAATATTTAAATGTTGTGGGTGGTAAGTTCGGTTTTAATGTTGCGTCAACATCCGGGCAGGAATTAATTGATGGTTTTTTAGACGGAAGTTTTGATGAAGTTTACGTCATCTTAGCCAATTTTCAGGGAATGGCAGCTCAACCTCCGGTCGTTAAGCAACTGTTGCCAATTCCTATCATTGTTCCAGCGGAAGCTGAAATAGATGATGATACACCTTATTTGGCTGAGCATATTATTGAACCGTCACCTGACGAATTATTAAATGAGATGCTCCCCAAAAATATTTTTATTCAGATTTATAATGGATTGCTTGAAACATCGACCAGTGAACATGCTGCACGTATGAAGGCGATGGATAATGCAACCAAGGCATGTAACGATATGATTGAAAATCTGACTCTGGCATATAATAAAGCCCGCCAGGCAGCTATTACAATGGAGCTGATGGACATTATTGGTGGCGCTGAAGCACTTAAGGGATAACCCGCAAAATAATATTTGCATTATATAGTCTTTTAGGAGGTCTTTCAAATGGGAGAAAACATAGGTAAGGTAACACAGGTTATGGGTCCTGTTGTCGATGTCGAATTCGAACAGGGAAATCTGCCTGAGATACTTTCGGCACTTTTGATTACAAATGCCGCGATCAATGATGAACCGGACAACCTGGTTGTAGAGGTTGCAATGCATTTGGGCGATAACGTTGTCCGTACGATCGCAATGGATGTTACGGATGGTCTCGTACGTGGCATGCCGGTTAAAGATACCGGCAGTCCGATTATGATGCCGGTTGGGAAAGCATCATTGGGAAGGGTTATGAACGTCGTGGGACGACCTGTGGATGGACTTGGCGATGTCAGCCACGAAAAAATGATGCCGATTCACAGACCGGCGCCGAAACTGACCGAGCAGGATACATCTGTACATGTTCTTGAAACCGGTGTTAAGGTTATTGATCTTTTGGTACCGTTTCCCCGTGGTGGTAAAATGGGCATGTTCGGTGGCGCCGGTGTCGGCAAGACCGTTATTATGATGGAAATGGTTAATAATATTGCTATGCAGCATGGTGGCATTTCGGTTTTTGCCGGAGTTGGTGAGAGAACTCGTGAAGGAAATGACCTTTATCATGAAATGAAGGACTCTGGTGTTCTGCCTAAGGCAGCCCTTATTTATGGTCAGATGACTGAACCTCCCGGAGCCCGTGCCCGAGTTGCTCTGTCAGCATTAACTTGTGCTGAATATTTCAGGGATGTGGAAGGTCAGGATGTTTTGATATTTATTGATAATATCTTTAGATTTACTCAGGCAGGTTCCGAAGTTTCTTCTCTTCTCGGACGTATGCCTTCTGCTGTTGGTTATCAACCGACATTGGCAGTTGATCTGGGTGCACTTCAGGAACGAATTACTTCCACAGATAAGGGCTCCATTACGGCTGTTCAGTGTGTTTACGTGCCTGCTGATGACTTGACAGACCCTGCGCCGGCGACAACATTTGCCCATCTTGACGGAACCGTTGTTTTGTCACGCCAGATTGCTGAGCTTGGTATTTATCCCGCTGTTGATCCCCTGGATTCAACTTCTCGAATTTTGGATCCCGGTTATATCGGTGAAGAACATTATCAGGTCGCTCGTGAAGTGCAGCAAATGCTTCAGAAATATAAAGAACTTCAGGATATTATTGCGATTCTCGGTATGGATGAACTTTCTGATGATGATAAAGTTACTGTATCCCGGGCAAGAAAAATGCAAAGATTTTTGTCTCAGCCGTTTCATGTTGCTGAAACATTTACAGGTTTGCCCGGTGAGTATGTAAAGATTGCTGATACAGTCAAGGGCTTTAAAGACATTTGTGAAGGTAAGTATGATGACCTTCCGGAACAGGCTTTTTATATGGTTGGAACCATTGAAGGCGCTATTGAAAAAGCCAAGAAACTGGAATCATAAAATTAAAAGTATAAGTTAGGGGAAGCTCATGGCTGAATTATTAAAATTAGAAGTCGTTACCCCGGAAAAATATGTTATCAGCGAGGATGTTGAAATAGTGATGGCTCCCGGGACGATAGGTGAATTTGGTGTGCTGAGTGGTCATACTCCTTTTTTGACATCACTGAAGCCAGGCACGATTAATTATAAGGATTCTGCCGGTAAGGATAAGATTATTTTTGTCAGTGGCGGTTTTTCAGAAGCCCTTCCGGATAGAGTGACTATTTTGGCTGAATCAGCTGAGAGAAGGCGTGATATTGATATTGATCGTGCAAGGGCAGCTCTTGATCGCGCCCAGAAACGCCTGGCTCAGGGAAAGGCTGATAATATTAATTTTGAACGTGCAAAGGCCTCAATGTATCGTGCGATTGAACGAATTAAAATTGTTGAAACCAGGAGTTTATAGTATAAAGAATATCATAAATTTGTCGAATTTAACATTTGGCAATATATTTTTATAAAATTAAAGGACAAATCATGAATTGGTTTGTCCTTTTTTTATAATCTGGTTTTTATGATTTGTTTAAAAGTTTTTCTGACCAATTTAAGCGAAACTGATTATGAATGATTTGAATGATGCTGTTGAAATTATCATCCTTGCCGCAGGTAAGGGTACCCGAATGAAGTCTGAGAAGGCAAAAGTCCTGCATATGCTTTCCGGTCGGCCGATGATTATGTATGTTGTTGATACAGCAGTTAAAGTTACCGGAAAAGATATAATTATCGTTATTGGTAATCAGGCGGATAAAGTTAAAGAAGTCGTCTCTGCAAGTGCGGATGTTAAATTTGCATTACAGAAAGAACAAAGAGGTACCGGCCATGCCGTTCAATGCGGATTGCCCGAATTGTCACATGACAGCCGGAATGTTGTTATTTTGTCCGGTGATGTTCCGCTAATAAAATCCTCAACTATTCGGGATTTAATTAAGGACCACCTGAATCATAAAAATGACGTGACCGTTCTGGGGGTTTGTCTTGAAAACCCTTTTGGCTATGGCCGGATTGTTCAAAATAAATCCGGCGGGATTGAGAAAATAGTTGAACAAACCGATGCAGACGAACTTGAAAAAAATATAAATACTGTGAATTCAGGAATATATTGTGTGAAACGGGATTTTTTGGTATTATCTTTATCAAAAATCAAGTCAAATAATAATCAAAATGAAATTTATTTGACTGATATTGTGGAGGTTGCCAATAATTATCACAAAAAAGTTGGGTTAAAGATCTGCAAAGACCCAACAGAAGTCATGGGGATAAATACCCCTCAGGATTTGCTGAATATAGAAACCATGCAGATGGAATCATGAAAATATCTTGACTTTAAAACATTGCAAATATTATAACTTAAACAAATAAGTGAGGTAAAAATTGGATAATGATAATGTAATGTTCCAATTTGATCAAATTGAACAAAAGGTCGGAAATCTAGTTACACGGTGTAAATCCCTTGAAAATTTGAATTTGGAACTTTCCGGCAAAGTTAAAAGCCTGGAGGCTGAGCTTAAAAAAAAAGTTGAAACAGAAAATAAACATTCGGAACAAAAGGCATTGATTCGATCTAAGGTAGATAACATTTTGGCAAAACTTAATAATCTCAATGAAAACAAGATCGAGTAAGCGTTTATTTACCGGTTGGGGAAAGTGGTTAAAAATTCGTGGAGCAGGTAATCAAAATTGAACTGTTGGGTGAGACATTTAAGTTTAAGTCTGAGCAAGACCGTAAAAACTTAAAAGAAATATTATCTTATATGATGGACGAACTCCATAAAGTTGAAGAACAGTTTCCCTCACATGCTTTAAAAACTAATAAATTAGCCATACTCGTCATGACTGCATTGAATATATCCAAACAGTATGTTGAGTTAACAAACAATCATTCAAAATTTTTGGATGCTGTTTCATCCCGGGCGTCAAAGCTGGATGAAATGATTGACATACAATAACGCGTTTGCCGATTTTTTGCGCTAATAAGAATTTTATTTGGCGATATCTTAGCTCGTAGCAATGAATAAAATGATTATATGATTATATGATTTTACCCCTGCTGTGTTCGTGATTGGATTAAATCCCTTGACCCAATACTAACATTAAGGGAGCCATCACTGGTTTTGGTGTGCATGTTCCGCTTGTACGGAAAAGCCTAAAGAAACTATAAGGCGCCCACCTTGACGGTCAGGTTCAAGGTCTATTCAACACGACTTCAAGCGGGGGTATTTAATTTTATTATCTGTTATTAACTGATGCCTTTTTCGACGGAATCGTTCTTTTTTTCCGCATTGTTTAACTCCATTTCATCTTTCCAGCCTTTTGGGCGCAATAAAGATCATTTATTCATACCTCATCGTTTACACATCGTTACCTTATCTTTTATCTTTAGAGATATTTCTATAATATATCATGCAGGGAGAAAATGAATGGATGGAAAATATATTTTATTAATTATTATCAGCGCTTTTCTTGGTTTTTTAGGCGCTCATTTCTTTCGTGAACGAATCAACTCTCAAAAAACGAAAGATGCGGATGATAAAGCCAGGTTGATTGTTGAATCAGCTGAACGTAAATCAGAATCGCTTGTAAAGGAAGCTCAGCTTGAAGCCAAAGACCGACTTTTTAAAATGAAAAGCGATTTTGATGCCGAAACCATTGAAGCACGCAGAGAGTTGAAAAAATTTGAAAATCGTTTACAGCAAAAAGAAGAAAATATTGAAAAAAAACGTGACCAGGCAGAACTTCAGTTAAAAGAGGCAAACCGCAAAGACAAGGAACTCAATCAAAAAGAAAGTAAAATTTCCGCACTCGAAAAGAATTACAATGATTTAATTGATACTCAAACAAAACAATTGGAAACAATTTCAGGCCTTACTGCAGAGGGTGCAAAAGAATTACTCATCCAATCATTTGAAAATGAAGCCAGGCACGATGCGGTTAAAACAGTCAAACGAATTATAGCTGAAGCAAAAGAGACTGCTGATAAGGAAGCCAAGAAAATTATGGCAACGGCTATGCAGCGATATGCCGGCGATTTTGTTGCAGAGCGAACCGTTTCAGTTGTTCAGCTCCCGGATGATGAAATGAAAGGCCGCATTATCGGTCGAGAAGGCCGAAACATCCGTGCACTCGAAGCTGCAACCGGTATTGACTTAATTATTGATGATACACCAGAGGCTGTGATTCTTTCGGGTTTTAATCCGGTCCGGCGGGAAGTGGCCAGGTTGTCTTTGATTCGTTTAATTGAGGACGGCCGTATTCATCCGGCAAGAATCGAAGATGTTGTTAAAAAGGTCACAGAAGAAGTCGAAATCGAAATCAAGGAGGCCGGTGATCAGGCAGCATTTGATCTTGGTGTTCATGGTATTAATAATGAATTGATCCGGATTCTTGGCCGTTTAAAGTTCCGAACAAGTTATGCCCAGAATGTATTGCAGCATTCGGTTGAAGTGGGCTTTTTCTGCGGTGCCATGGCCGCAGAGTTGGGTTTAAATGTTAAGCTGGCCAAACGGATGGGCCTGCTCCATGACATTGGAAAAGCTGTTGACCATGAAGTGGACGGCGCGCATGCAGATCTTGGGGCCAAACTTGCAAAAAAATGCGGTGAATCGCCAAAGGTCGTATACGCAATTGCCGCCCACCATGAAGCGGTTCCGCCCGAATCAGTATACGATCTCCTGGTCCAGGCGGCCGACAGTCTTTCCGGTGCAAGGCCCGGAGCCCGAAAGGAACTGCTGGAAAATTATATCAAGCGGCTTGATGAACTTGAGGGAATTGCCAATTCGTTTAAAGGTGTTTCCAATTCATATGCGATTCAGGCAGGAAGAGAATTGCGGGTTATTGTTGATGGCGGATCTCTTACAGATGATGAGTCAACAATGTTAAGCAAGGATATTGTTAAGAAGATCGAAGAAATGCTGACATTTCCCGGTCAAATCAAAGTGACGGTGATTCGTGAGACGCGAGCAGTGGAATATGCAAATAAATAGGGATTTTTGCGCATGAATGTGATTAAGGTACTTCAGGAACGCGGTTTTATTGAAAATATGACTCATGAAAAAGAACTTTATGCGTACTTGGATAATGGTAGCGCATCGTGTTATATCGGTTTTGATCCCACTGCCTCAAGCCTTCATGTGGGAAGTCTTGTTCCGATCATGTCTCTTGCCCATATGCAGCACAACAGTCATCATCCCATTGCCCTTGTCGGGGGCGGGACAGGGCTTATCGGTGATCCAAGCGGTAAAACTGAGATGCGCAAACTGATCACCAAAGAAGATGTGGAATTCAACAAAATCGGTATAAAAAAACAACTGTCTAATTTTATAAATTTTTCAGATGGTAGGGCTGAACTTGTCGATAATGCGGACTGGTTGACCGGTTTGGGCTATATTGATTTTTTAAGAGATATCGGCCGTTTCTTTTCAGTCAATCGAATGGTTAAGGCGGAAAGTTACAAGTTGAGACTGGAGTCTGATGAAGGCTTAAGTTTTATTGAGTTTAATTATATGCTGCTTCAGGCCTATGATTTTATGAAACTTGCCGATTCTCATGGCTGTCTGCTTCAAATGGGCGGCAGCGACCAGTGGGGAAATATTGTTGCCGGTGTGGATCTGGTTCGACGAAAACTGCAGAAAACTGCATTCGGGATCACATTCCCATTAATCACCACCAGTAGCGGTGCCAAGATGGGAAAAACAGCCAACGGTGCTGTCTGGCTTGATCCTGAAAAAACATCACCCTATGATTATTATCAGTTCTGGGTTAATACGGATGACAATGATGTGGCTCGCTTTTTAGCTTTGTTTACATTTTTGCCTATGGACGAGATTCGTGAAGTCGAAAAACTTGATGGCGCTGATTTGAACAGTGTAAAATCTATTTTAGCCTATGAAGCCACTAAATTATGTCATGGCATAAGCGAAGCGCAAAAAGCAAAACTTAGTGCTTCAGCAAACTTTGGTGAACGCGTAATCCCGGATTCAATTTTACCTTCCAGCGATGTTACAAGGGAAAAGTCCAAAGACCTGGTGGAGGCTGGCATAGAGGACACAACACCCCAGAGCTTTTACGACGTGTCTATGATTGAGTCCGGCATACCGGCGTTTAAATTATATTATGAAGTTGGCCTTGTGCAATCCGGCAGTGCGGCCCGTCGTCTGATTCAGCAGGGTGGAGCCTATTTGAACGGAAATCGCATTGAATCAATAGATTATATCGTTGGTGTCAGTGACATCGAACACGATGAAATTCTGTTAAAAGCGGGCAAGAAAAAAATTCATAAAATAAAGATTAAAATGTAACAAAACCTGTTGACAAAGGTTTTCACATTCTATATCTATTACCTTTCTCAAACACAAGTGAGCACAAATTAACCCGTGTTTGAAAAAACTTGACTGTTCGTTTTTTTCAGTTAAGGTAAAAAATAGGCGCAGTTTTTTTAATAGTGCCTTTGGTCTTTGAAAACTAAATAGTGACGTTTGAATTGGGTCTAAGTTAATTTCAGGATTAAGATGTACTCGTCAGAGTGCATGATATATTAATTGGAGAGTTTGATCCTGGCTCAGAATGAACGCTGGCGGCGTGCTTAACACATGCAAGTCGAACGAGAAAGCTTTAGCTTGCTAGAGCGAGTAAAGTGGCGCACGGGTGAGTAACG